>JACQGJ010000432.1 GCA_016199605.1 Armatimonadota bacterium
CAACACCGAAAAATGGGTTCGCCCGTTTCTCTATCCGGTCCTTGGTCCGTTTGGTCACGAGGTAACCCGGCAGATTCCCGGTGGAGAAGGACCGGACTTCGACCACGTCCACCACAAGTCCATCTACGTGGCACATGGCGACGTGAACGGGGCCAACTGCTGGGACGAGATGCCGGGACATGGCTTTGTCAAGCACGTCTCCTTCAAGAAGATCGAAGGCGGCGCGGTCTTTGGCGAGATCAGCCACCGAACCCACTGGACGGACAACGCGGGGACCAAGCTCTGCGAGCAAACGAGCAACCTTCGTTTCTATAACCTGCCCGCCAACCTGCGCCTGATCGACTATGTCGTCAAGTTCCATGCCACCGAGGGGGATCTGCATTTCGGTGATACGAAGGAAGGGGGCATCCTTTCCCTGCGTGTGCAGCCCACGATGAATGTGACAAAGTTCGGGAGGATGGAAAACGGGTACGGGGCGGTCAATGAAGCGGAATGCTGGGGCAAGCGTGCGCCGTGGTGTGATTACTCGGGGCCCGCCTTCGGTGAGTGGGTCGGCATCACCTATATGAATCACCCGAGCAGTTTCCGCTCTCCCACTTATTGGCACGCGCGGGACTACGGTTTGATGACGGCGAATCCTTTTGGACTCAGCTCGTTCATCGGAGAAGGTCACGACGGCAGCCACACTGTCCCTGCCGGAGAGTCACTTGTCTTCGCCTATCGAATCTACATCCATCCAGGCGACACGGCCGCCGGGAAGGTCGGCGACCGGTTCCATGATTACGTTAGCCCGCCGAAAGTTGAACTGCCGTAGTTCACGCGTCGAACGACCTTCAGACCCGAAACCCATGAGGAAGTCAGGAAACACCCCCGATGCAGGCGGCACAGAACCCGAGAATCGGCCGACCACCAATAGATCGGGTTTCCGCGGCTTCCTTAGTCCGTCGCTACCGTGTCTTCTCTACGTGTGCTTTATCGCCGTCCGCCCGGTCAATTCGGACTCCGAACCCAGTGAAGCGGTCACTCTCGGGCGCGTGTGCGCGCACAATGACGGTGCGGGACTTCTCAGCGCCGAGCTGACGTTCCGGTATCCCCCTTTCGAGACGGTCTTGATCGATCCCAGCACGGTGGAAGCAAAGGGCCTACTGCTCCGCGTGGAATGGCACGTCCGCGATCAATCGCCCGTCCGGGTACTCTACAGCCATCTCGAAGCCGCGCTGCAGTTGGAGACGGACCCCACCCAGGATCCAAAGGTCATACGCCGGGTTAAGGATTACGGGAGGAACCTGGCTGCGTCAAACGTTTACAACGACGTGGACGCGTTCGAGGAGACGGTCACGCTCTCTCTCGCCCAACCGCTTTGCATAGCCAGACTCACGGGCAAGGCTGTTGCTGAGGCCAAGCTTGACAAGAAATCCGTGGGTCCTGAGAGTCGGGTGACGTTTTTCGTACGTAAGATGTCAGTGGGAACCCCGCAGGAATCGGCCTCCTTGTCTCGATATTTCGGGGGTTGGTACCGACGCCTTTATGAGTTGGAGTCATTTCTTCGGACCTACTTGGACTACCTGGCCGGAGCAAGCTCTGTTGCGACACACACAGGGGAGACGAGGGATCGTGGGACGGACAAGCCGGAGGCTGACGCCGGTCTCGTCGAGAAGGAGTTGTCCGGCAATCTCAAGTCACTCCTGAAAGAATATGCCGCCGCACAGCATGGTTTGCAGGCGGCGGGTGATAGTGAGACGGAAGATCGTGAGCTGGTCTTTGATTTCCTTGACGACCGAGCGCGGGAGGTAACGGCTGTTCCGACAGGGCCGGAAAAGTTTGAGCGGATCCGTCGAGTCGCCTCGGAAGCGGGGAAATTGATGGTGACCGGTTTACAGGACGCAACAGCCTGTCCTTTGGTGATCTCCGTCCTTCCGGCAATGGACCGGCAGCTTCGACTGCAAACGAAGCTCAGCGATGCACTCCGTAGTACCCAAACCTGTCGATCAGTTCTTTTGCGTGTTCTGGGGGCACGGAGTCGGGAGGAGCTTGTCGAAGCAGTGTTCAATCTTGGCGCCTCATGGTCCATGCTGACGCAACCGCTGGATCAGTTGCAGGAGGCGCTGGAGGAGGGGATCGGTTTTGCTGCGGATCCTTTGAGTAATGGCACTGCCCCGCCGGAGAGCTTTGCAGCCTCCCTGAAGCCCCCTCTTGATTGTCTCATCGCCGGCCTGTGTCCAGTAGACTACACGGAATCGCAAAGACAGCTAAGCGTAGAAGGCGTTCGCTCGCGATTGATGCCTCTGTGGCTTTATCTGGGCACCACCGTGTTTGGAAAGATTGGGGCGGAACAGGCAGCCCTGTTGAGCGCGGTGGAACACCAGGACTTGGGGAAGAGGACTGGCACGGAACCTCGGCCCAAAGTGGACTCGTCCTTCAGTCCGGAGCCCAATCCTCAGAGCGGAAGAAACGTGCCGATACCTGTCACCGCCCAGATGATGGTGAAGGACTCAACGCAGCTTGCCACGGAGAAGAAGGACCAACCTGCTCCTATTCTGGCGTGCAGCTTTTCCGGAGGATTACAAGAATGGAGAGAGTGGTACTCGGCTGGCACGCCCCCGGGCGAGCACTCGTGCAAATCAGTTGACCTCGAGGGCGACTGGGTCCTTGAACTCCGTCGAGAGCATTCGAACCTAACGATTGCCTCAGTGGGGGTCGACAGAGATGTAGACCTGATGAAGACCGATCTGGAGGGCGCGTGTCTGCAGCTTGAGTTCCGCGTTGAGAAACAGACGCATCTTGGAGGGTCCAGCTTCGGAGGAGGATTTCCGCTAAACGTTGAGCTGACCTACTCCACCGCCGACAAGGATATGTGCGTTTGGCGGTTTGGGTTCTGCGGTCGCGGCAACCCAGGTGAGCCACAAAGAGCGCTGAAGGTGGACTCGAAGAAGTGGATCCTGTGGAAATCGTCCTCACTTACGGGCATCCTGCCGGACCTGAAGCGGCTGAAGCGAGTGCGAGTGTATGGGAGTGGGTGGGACTATCTTGTCTGGATCAAAGCTCTGAGGATTACGAGGTAGCGATGGATTGCCCTTCCTCCCCGGAAGAAAACAAACCCGGTCCGGCCTAAGGCCAGATCGGGTTCGCTAAGTTCCTTCCTCTTACTATTGTTCTTCCTGACCCAAGGGAAAACCGCCGAAACAGGCAAGCGCCGCGATTCTTATACCGCTCGTTTCCTCGAAAGCCTGCGCTTCCGTCGGAATACCTGTTCATCGACTCGCTCCACTTTCTGCAGTTCCGTGTGGAAATCGAGAAGGTTATCGGCGGAGATATTGGGGATGGTCGCGAAATTCCGCCTCTCCTGATCGGACATTTCGTTTTTCTCCTCGTTCAAGACCGACCAGTCCCACTCCTCTTCATCAATCATCTGTTCGCCCAACTGCTTGCAGCGTGAGCATCGGTACTTAATGTATACGTAGCTTTGGGCGCTTGACCTCACGTAGAGACCTGTCTGCAAAACTTCCCTCGCAACGATCCGTCGACCACATCGGCACTTGACCATTGTTTTCATGACTCGGTAAGGTCACCTCCATGCCATTTTCAGAAAGGATTATAGCATGAAAAGTCCGTGAAACGAAAAACTGACACGATTCTTCTCGGAATTTTTCTCACTGTACGGCAGGATACCTTAAGCTGGAAAGCATCACTTGTACTTTACGGTGATCTCCGGTTGGGTCTCAAGTTTGATGCCTTCGATCCCTTTCAGCAAAACGATCACATCCTCCAAGCGAGTAGGAGGCGGGGAAAGGTTCTTGAGATGCTCGAGCTTGTCCTTCTGCCCCAGCAACTTCGCGAAGGAGAGGTAGACCAGCGTGATTCGGTTGCCTTCGACGTAGCGTGCATTCGTGGCTGTCACCACCGAACCACACTCGATCGAGACCGAGACTTCCATGTCTTTGAGCAACTCCAGCATGGCCTGCTCCTGTTCTTTGCTCATCTGCCCCGGAGCATTACTTTCTCCCTTGGGCTTCGCAGGTTTCGAGAGGGCGGGCTCCAGAGAGGGCATTTTGATGATGAGTTCTGAGTTCCGTGAAGATACACTTTGGATCAGCCCAAAAGATATGTACTTCTTTGGAGTCTGAGTCGGTGCAGCCTGTTGTCCCATCAGTCCGGGATCATTGCTGGTCTTTAGCCGGACTTTCGTGACATCTCTGAAGGCATATTCCCCTATCACACGAACGTAGGCGCCTTCCTGCACGCGTCGAGCCGTCAGAAAGGTGACTCCGGATCCGTAGTCCCCAGCCTTCTTTGCCAATTGGTCGGTGGAAAGAAGGTCCTCTTCGGTGATCGCTTTCTTGTTGGGTCCCGCGCCTGCAAACCCAGACAAAAGCAGGATCACCTGCTGGATGATATCGCGTCGGAGGGCCACTGATTCGATGATCTTGCCAGTGCCATCCTGGTTCACTTGGAGGACCGTCGAGGCCTTGAAGCAACCAGTTAGAGCTACGGACACCATCGCCACAAGAGGAAACAGGAAGTATCTGAATTTGGGTGTCGCCATGGAATCCTCCTTTCTGCGAACATCAAGTACCTTCGCAGCCCGGTCTGAGAGGAGTTGTGAACACCTCTTGGGTAAGTGAAACCAGAGGCCGTTGCTCGCCCGAAGTCAGGATAGGCCAGAACAACCGCACGTGTCAACAAGTCGTTCCCGACATGTTCGTGCGTGCTTCTGTACATAGCGCTCGGGCATTGACTGTCATCGGGCCATGCAGCATAATAGCCGCGGGTTTACAGCAGGACGCGTCTGCGCAGAAGACTCACGCCGGAGGTGTGGCCGTGCCAGTTGTCACGATCTCAAGACAGGTTGGGGCGAGAGGTACAGAAATCGCCCAACAGGTCGCATACCTTCTTGGGTATGACCTTGTGGACAAAGAGTTGATTTCCCAGGTGGCGCGAGCCGCGGAAGTCCCGGAGGAAGTCGTCCGGGAGTTCGATGAAACTGCGGAAAATCCAGTTAAGAGCTTTCTTAAAGACCTATTGACCCCAAAGGAGACCGGTGCCCGCACTTCGATGCCGCTGTCGTCTTTTGCGTGGGCGATGGACTTCCCGTATGAGCTGCCGTCGTTGTTCACCCCTCTCGAGACCGCCGAGGCCTCTGAGGAAGTTCACTTCCTGGACCAGTATGAGTGTCTGAGGTTTGTCCAGCAGACCGTCCAGCACCTGTGGCGACGGGGTAACGTAGTAATCGTAGGACGCGGCAGCCAGAGGATCTTGACGGGACTCGAAGGCACGCTTCACGTTCGTCTGATGGCGTCGGAGGAGGCAAGAGCCGAACGGCTGATGGCAGGGAATGAATGCGACTATCGTGCGGCAATGGACCTGGTTCGACAAAGCGACCGAAGGCGTTCCCGCTACCTCAAACGGTTCTATCATGTGGACTGGGATGATCCGACTCTGTACCATCTGACTATCAACACGGAGCAAACCGGGGTCGATATGGCGGCAGAGATAGTAGCCGCCGGCACCGGAAACCTTTCCAGCAGGGCCAACGGCAGCAACCAGTAACGCCTGGTGAGCTTCGATTCTGGAATAGGGCTATGCACTTGACTCCAGTGATGCTCGAACCACCTGAGTTAGAGTCTCCCATGTCCTGAAGGGACTTTGTGAGAATAGCCCGTGGGCTTCAGCCACGGGAAGACAGCGCCACACATTACCTCAAGTCCTGAAAGGACGGCTGAATTGCCGGCAGCGTGCCCTCAGCCGTCCTTACGGGACTTGGGTGAGCGGGATACCACAGGAC
>JACQGJ010000420.1 GCA_016199605.1 Armatimonadota bacterium
ACCTCCGGCATGCCGCGCAAGCCCGGCATGTCCCGGATGGATTTGCTGACGACTAACGCGAACATCATCCGAGGCGTGACTCAGAATATCGTCAAGTACGCGCCGAACTCCATTGTCTTGATGGTTGCCAACCCGCTGGACGTGATGTGTTATGTCGCCCTAAAGACAAGCGGCTTCCCCGCGAACCGTGTCTTCGGGCAGGCGGGTGTGCTCGACTCCGCGCGATTCCGGTTCTTTATCGCCGATGAACTGAAGGTGTCAGTGGAGGACGTCCAGGCGATGGTCCTCGGCGGGCATGGGGATTCGATGGTGCCGCTTCCGTCCTACAGCACGGTGTCGGGGATTCCCGTGACTCATCTCATCGAGCCGGAGCGACTCGCGCAGTTGATCCAACGGACCCGGGACGGCGGCGCGGAGATCGTCGCTCTGCTGAAGACCGGCAGCGCCTACTACGCTCCCGGCGCGGCTTCCGCGCAGATGGTGGAATCCATCGTGCGGAACAAGCGGAGGCTCCTGCCGACCACCTGCTGGGTCCAGGGTGAGTTTGGTCTGACTGATGTCTACATCGGCGTTCCCGCTATCCTGGGCGCCAAGGGCGTTGAGAAAGTCGTTGAGATACCCCTGACCGATGAGGAGAAAGCCTCGCTGCAGAAATCCGCGGCGGATGTGCAGGAAGGGCAGGAGGCGTGGCAGCAGACATAGAGGGAATGGGTGGGGATATGCGCGAAGTCCATTGCGATCAGATAACCGAGACAATTGCCCGGCTGTGTATCGAAGCTTGCACCGAGTTGGGCTTGGATGTGATAGCCGGCTTCCAGCGATCTCTGGAAACCGAAACGTCCGAGCTCGGTCGAGAGATCTTGCAGCAACTCATCGAAAACGCGAAGATCGCAGGGCATGAGAAGTTACCGATGTGCCAGGACACCGGGTTTACCTGTGTGATCGTGGAGTTGGGTCAGGAGGTTCATATTACAGGTGGGTATCTCTACGACGCCATCAACGAAGGGGTTCGTCGAGGTTACAAGGACGGTCTGCTTCGGAGCAGCATTGTTGAGCATCCTTTGGACCGCAAACCTACTGGTGATAACACTCCGGCCCACATTCACGTGGACATCGTTCCGGGCGACGGTTGCCACCTTTACGTTCTCCCCAAAGGTGGCGGCAGCGAGCAGACGAGCACACTCAAGATGCTTGTGCCTTCCGATGGCCGCGAAGGGGCTCTGAAGTTCGTAGTGCAGGCGATAGCCAACGCGGGCCCGAACGCGTGTCCTCCACTTGTTGTCGGCGTCGGCCTCGGTGGGACTTTCGACAAGGCAGCCTTCCTGGCGAAGAAGGCCATTTTTCGGTGCCCCATCGGCACCCCAGCGCAGAATGAGATTGACGCCCAGTTTGAACGAGACGTGCTGGAACTTGCGAACAAGACCGGTGTAGGACCCAGCGGGCTTGGCGGGCGCACCACTGCGCTGGCGGTTCATGTTGAATCCTTCCCCTGTCATCTGGTAGCATTGCCAGTGGCAGTGAATATCCAGTGCCATGCCGCGAGGGTCAAGCACACGAGTATTTGACCAAACAGTCCCGTCAGAGTGAAGGCTAAAGGCAGGTGAGTCAAATGGCTGTTGATGCGATGCCAGTGATGGAGTCGAGAAGGACAATGGCCCTGGAGGAGTTCCGAGGGCTTCCCGAAGGACCGCCACATTACGAGTACGAAGATGGAGAGTTGATCGAGATGACCGCGCCACTCGTTCCGCACCAGGATCTCTCTTTTGAGGTCACGGCAGCAATTAAGGGGCACGTCAAACAACACGAATTGGGGCTCGTTTACCAGGCTGTCGACGTGGAGCTTCCCAAAATCAACCGCACCTACATACCGGACATCATTTTCATTTCACACGTTCGCGGGAATGTCCTGGGTGACGATGGCAGAGTCCACGATGCCCCTGATCTCGTGGTCGAGATCGTTTCTCCCCATGGTAGGGGTCGCGACCGATTGACCAAGTTCAACAATTACTTCCGTGGTGGGGTCGAATGGTACTGGATCGTCGACGCGGAGGAGTTGACCGTGGAGGAGTTTCACGCCATGTCGGAGGGCTACGTGCAGGTCAGCAGCGCGGATCTCGGCGAGATCTTCCAGTCAAAAGCGTTACCGGGTCTGGAATTCAACCTGAAGGAACTCGTCGGATAAAGCAAAGGGGCGCAGCCATGGCCGATGTCATCAATCTTCATCCTCCACTGACGGAAGAAGACATGCTCAGTCTCAAAGCAGGAGACCGAGTTCTGATCACCGGAACTCTGATCACCGGTCGCGACGCGGCGCACCGCAGGCTGATGGATTTGATTGAGAAAGGCGAGCCGCTGCCCATTGATGTGGCCGGTCAGATGATCTACTACGTAGGACCGTCGCCGGCCCCTCCCGGAGCGCCCATTGGCTCCGCCGGTCCAACCACAGCCTACCGAATGGACAAGTACGTTGAACCGCTACTGAAACTCGGGCTGAGGGCAACCATTGGCAAAGGCTTTCGAGGCGCCACCGTTAAAGAAGCCCTGAAGACGTACAAGGCCGTGCATCTGCACGCCATCGGGGGATTGGGGGCGTTGTTAAGCAAACGGATCAAGTCCGCCAGGATCATTGCCTATGAGGATCTCGGACCGGAAGCCATCTACGAGTTCGACGTAGAGGATTTCCCGGTCATTGTGGCGAACGATGCCCATGGGGGAGATGTTTACTCCACCAACGTGCGACAGTTTTCTGAGCTGCCTGAGTTTGAGCCTTCGTGGGTTGGAGGACAACTGGCAGGATAGAGTCGGAGGGCTCATTGGTGATGGTTCATGCTCAGCCTCGTCGGCCGCCGAACCGTCACCCTTAACTCTATACTAACCACCATAAACCATATAGGAGTGATACGTATGGCACGACAGGAAGCTGGCGTTACTGAAGCTCAAATCGCGGTTCACTGGAAAGAGGAGGAATGCCTCACCCCCTCAGTGAAGTTCATCGGGCAGGCACACGCCTCGGACCCGAGCATACTCCAGCGGTTTACCGAGGACAAGTTCCCGGAATGCTTCAGAGAGTATGCCGACCTTTTGACGTGGGACCAATACTGGCATACGACTCTCGACACAAGCAATCCCCCTTTCTGGAAGTGGTTCGTGGGAGGCAAGCTGAACGCCTCCTACAACTGCGTCGACAGGCACTTGGAGCAAAACCGCAACAAGGCTGCGCTAATTTGCGTCCCCGAGCCCGAAGATGAAGAGGACCGGGTCATCACCTACCAGGAACTTTACGTTCAGGTGAATGAGTTCGCGGCTCTTCTGAGAGATTGCTGCGGCCTCAAAGCCGGCGATCGTGTGACTTTCCATCTGCCCATGCTTCCGGAACTGCCTGTATCGATGCTGGCGTGTGCTCGTCTCGGAGTGATCCATTCACAGGTGTTCGGCGGCTTCAGCGGTCAGGCCTGTGGCGACCGCATCGTCGACTCCGGTAGTCACGTCCTTATCACCATGGACGCCTACTACCGAAACGGCGATCTGATCGACCACAAGGTGAAAGCAGACCAGGCCGCCGAGCACGCGGAAAGGAACGGCATGAAGGTGGACAAAGTCCTCGTCTGGCAGCGTTACCCCGGCAAGTATTCCTCCTCTGTCCCCATGAAAGATGGACGGGATTATTTCGTCAATGATCTTCTCACGGAATACCGAGGAGCAAGGGTCGCACCAGTGTCCATGCCCGCCGAAGCCCCTCTGTTCTTGATGTACACCAGCGGCACAACGGCCAAGCCGAAAGGTTGCCAACACAGCACGGGTGGCTACCTCGCCTACGTAGCAGGGACCTCGAAGTTCTACCAGGACATCCACCCGGAGGACACTTACTGGTGTATGGCTGATATCGGGTGGATCACTGGCCATTCGTACATCGTTTACGGGCCTTTGGCCCTCTGCGCGACGAGCGTCATGTATGAGGGCGTGCCCGTCTACCCGGACGCGGGGCGCGCCTGGCGTATTGCAGAACGCCTCAATGTCAATATCTTCCACACCGCTCCGACGACGATCCGCATGCTGAGGAAGGCAGGGCCGGACGAGCCCCGAAAGTACCAGTACCATTTCAAACACATGACGACCGTGGGTGAACCGATCGAGCCGGAAGTGTGGCGTTGGTACTATGAGGCTGTTGGCAAAGGCGAAGCGGTGATTGTTGACACTTGGTGGCAAACAGAGACGGGGGGCTTCATTGGGACCACTTTGCCCGCGCTGCACCCCATGAAGCCGGGAAGCTGTGGACCTGGAGCGTTAGGGATATTTCCCGCGATCTATGATGAAGAGGGAAAAGAGGTGGAAGCCGGAAGCGGCAAGGCAGGCAACATCTGCATCCGGAACCCCTGGCCCGGGATTTTCCAGACCATCTGGGGAGACCCGGACCGTTTCGTCAGGACCTATTTCGCGAAGTACTGCAAGAACAAGGACAGCAAGGATTGGCGGGACTGGCCTTACCTTGCCGGCGATGGCGCTACGCAAGCAGCGGATGGGTACTTCCGCATCCTTGGACGCGTCGACGATGTCATCAATGTCGCCGGTCACCGTCTGGGAACCAAGGAATTGGAGTCCGCCAGCCTTACCGTCGAGGAGATCACAGAGGCTGCGGCTGTCCCGGTCCTGGATGAAATGAGAGGCAGAGCAGTGGAGATGTACGTCGCCCTGCGGCCCGGACTCAGTCCCAGCGAGGAGATTGCGACGAAGGTGTCGAAAGCCATCGAAGACATCATCGGCAAGATCGCCCGACCCAAGCATGTGTGGATTGTGCCAGATATGCCTAAGACGCGTTCGGGGAAGATCATGCGACGAGTCCTCGCCGGTATATCGAATTTCGCGGACCCTGGCGACATTATGACTCTGGCAAACCCGGAAATCGTCGAAGAAGTTCGTCACAAAGTGCAGGCGGAGAAAGTGGCGATCGGGGAGGTCCCACGGGAGTTGTCGCCTGAGGAACTCGAGGAAATCAAGAGGTTTGGCAATGTGGATTAGCAGGCCAGATGTTTGCAGTTAGGCATTACGGAGATCACGACGGGGGCCTGATAGCTTCAAGATGTGCCCTGTGTTCTTGTGGCTCTTTCCGCGGGGTAATGAATGTCCTGGTTCACCAAAGCTCTGAAGTCCTCCGTTGGTAAGAAATTCGTGTTGGGTTTGACCGGACTCGCTCTGGTTGGTTTTCTAATCGAGCACCTGGTTGGCAATCTCTTGTTGTATAAGGGAGCCGATTCCTTCAATGGCTATGCCCACATGCTGGAATCGAGCGAGTTGATCCTTCCGGCCGAGTTGGGGCTGCTGGCGCTCTTCCTGGTGCACATCGTCCTGGCGATCACCGTGACGGTCGGGAACAAGTCGGCGCGTCCTGAGGTTTACTCCATGTACGCATCGAAAGGCGGCCGCACTCTCGCCTCCAAGACGATGATCTATACAGGGATCCTCATCTTCGTGTTCCTTGTGCTACACCTCGTGCATTTTCGATTTGGGGTGCAATCGCTTGATGCCGAAGGCAGAAGGAATCTCTACGCGGCGGTCTTGGCGCTCTTCCGGAGTCCCGTCTACGTTGCCTGGTACGTGCTTGCGGTCTGCCTCGTCGGGCTCCATGTCAGCCACGGATTTCAGAGCGCTTTGCGCTCGATCGGTGTGAATCATCCGAAGTATGCCCCAGCCCTCGAGGCACTTTCCCTCCTTTTCGGTTTCCTGTTTGCGATCGGGTTCAGCTCGTTTGCCCTCTGGGCGCACTTCTTCAAAGGGGGCAGCTAATGGCACTGGACGCCAAGATTCCTGAGGGTCCCCTCGACAAGAAGTGGGACCGGTATCGGTTTGAAGTGAAGCTTGTGAACCCCGCCAACAAGCGGAAGTTCGACATCCTCGTTGTGGGGACAGGGCTGGCGGGGGCTTCCGCCGCCGCGAGTCTCGCGGAACTCGGATACAAGGTCAAGGCCTTCTGTCTCCAGGATAGTCCCCGCCGCGCACACAGCATCGCTGCTCAAGGGGGGATCAATGCCGCGAAGAACTATGCCAATGACGGCGACAGCGTCCATCGGCTGTTCTACGACACCATTAAAGGCGGTGATTTCCGAGCTCGGGAAGGCAACGTCCACCGACTCGCCGAAGTCAGCGGGAACATCATCGATCAATGTGTGGCCCAAGGCGTGCCCTTCGCCAGAGAATACGGGGGACTTCTACAGACCCGGTCGTTTGGTGGAGCGCAGCTCTCCCGTACTTTCTATGCGAGGGGCCAAACCGGCCAGCAGTTGCTTCTCGGAGCTTACGGCGCTTTGATGAGGCAGGTTGCCAATGGTCAGGTGGAACTGTACCCGCGCCATGAGATGCTGGACCTGGTCGTCGTGGAGGGCGTCGCTCGCGGGATCATCACACGCAATCTTCTTGACGGGGAGGTCGAAGTTCACACCGGGCATGCCGTCGTCCTGGCAACCGGCGGCTACACCAATGTCTTCTACCTATCCACCAACGCGGCGTCCTGCAACGTGACGGCCACTTGGCGCGCCTGCCGGCGCGGGGCGTTTTTCGCCAATCCGTGCTACACGCAGATACACCCGACCTGCATCCCTGTTCATGGCGAACACCAATCGAAACTCACGTTAATGAGCGAAAGCCTGCGCAACGATGGCCGTGTCTGGGTGCCGAAGACACCGGGAGACAAGCGACCTGCCGAAGCCCTTCCCGAGGAAGATCGGGACTACTTCCTTGAGCGAAAGTATCCCTCCTTCGGGAATCTCGTTCCCCGTGACGTTGCCTCAAGGAACGCCAAGCAGGTGTGCGATGAGGGCAAAGGCGTCGGCGAAACGGGGCGGGCGGTGTACCTCGACTTCGCGGACGCCATCAAGCGAGACGGAGAGGACGCGATCCGGGAGCAGTACGGCAACCTCTTCGATATGTATGAGCGCATCACCGGTGAGAATGCCTACAAAATGCCCATGCGGATCTACCCTGCGCCCCACTACGCGATGGGAGGCTTGTGGGTAGACTACAACCTCATGAGTAATCTTCCCGGGTTGTTCGTGCTCGGCGAAGCGAATTTCTCAGACCATGGCGCCAACCGTCTGGGGGCAAGCGCCTTGATGCAGGGCTTGGCAGACGGCTACTTCATCCTCCCCTACACGATCGGTGGATACCTCGTTGGAGCGTCGCTGCCGGCGGTGTCCCCCGATCATGACGCCGTCAAGGAAGCGAAGGCTGCCGCCAGTGAACGGGTTCACCAACTCCTCGCTCTTCAGGGCAAGCGAACCGTTGATGAGTTTCACCGGGAGCTGGGATTACTACTGTGGAACCGGTGCGGCATGTCGCGCAATGAGGCTGGTCTCCAAGAGGCCAAGGAGAAGATCCCGCAGATCCGCGAGGAGTTCTGGCAGAATGCCACAGTCCTGGGTTCTGACGGAGAACTCAACCAGGTCCTCGAGCGTGCCGGGCGAGTCGCTGACTTCCTCGAATTCGGCGAGTTGCTCGTGGAAGATGCACTCCACCGTCACGAATCGTGTGGCAGTCATTTCAGAGAGGAAAGCCAGACCCCCGAGAACGAAGCGCTCCGCGACGACGAGAACTTCGCCTATGTCGCCGCCTGGGAATACCAGGGAGTCGGTCAGTCTTCGAGGCTGCATAAAGAGTCGCTGCAATTTGAGGACGTGAAACCCGCAACACGGAGCTACAAGTAGACGATACTCGCGAAGGCCGGGAATCCCCTCTTTTGGTCCTTCTCTACCAGGGGAGGTGAAAGTGTTGGGTCTTCCTCTTTCACGAGTATATACGAGATCACCGGGCGTCATGAGCTTGCCTGTGGACCCGCATTGGTGTGAAGGACCATGAACTTAACGTTGAAAATCTGGCGGCAGAAATCTCCCAAGGACAAGGGACGACTGGTCACTTACATGGCCAAGGGAATCTCTCCGGACATGTCTTTCCTGGAGATGCTCGACACAATCAACCGAGATTTGATCTTGAAGGGGGACGACCCTGTTGCCTTCGAGCACGACTGTCGAGAAGGCATTTGCGGCTCGTGCGGTTTTATGGTGAGCGGGCAGGCCCATGGGCCGCTGAAAGGAACGACTGTCTGCCAGTTACACATGCGACACTTCACGGACGGGGACACCCTCGTCCTCGAGCCCTGGCGAGCAAAGGCTTTCCCCATCATCAAGGACCTGGTCGTTGACCGTTCGGCCCTTGACCGGATTATCATCGCCGGAGGTTTTGTCTCGGTGGACACGGGCTCAGCCCCTGAAGCCAATGCCCTCCTCACCCCGAAAGATAACGCCGAAATCGCCATGGATGCTGCTGCCTGCATCGGATGCGGTGCCTGCGTTGCCTCGTGCAAGAACGCCTCAGCCATGCTGTTTGTGGGCGCCAAGGTCTCCCAACTCGCCCTGCTTCCACAGGGTCAACCGGAACGAGAGCGACGCGCCCTCAGCCTTGTCACCTCCATGGATGACGCCGGTTTCGGCAACTGTACCAACGAAAGCGAGTGCGAAGCTGCCTGCCCGAAAGAAATCTCCGTCCGCAATATCGCCAGGCTTAATCGGGAGTTTTTGCGAGCGAGTTTCTCCCACCCCGCGAAATAGACGCGTCTCCACAATTTCCCGCACACACGTCAGAGCCGCCGGAGTTGTACCCGAGCAGAGCCGGTGCGCGAGGTCACAACGCGACCCTCACTTGAGAATCGCACATCCTTGCGGCAGACTGCCAATCGTGATGCTCGTCAACCTCGCGCCGGTTTCGGCGTTCAGTACGGTCACGGTCTTGGGGAGTTGGCTGAGGTCTTTCAGAAGCTCGTTGCTTCTCTCTTCGAGGGCTTGTTTGGAGGCGTTGTCCATCACTTGTTGCCGGGCGAGGTTCTTCTTCTGCACATTGTCTTCCCGCGCGGGGTCACCGGGTGTGCCGACGAGGTAGAGCTTGCTGCCATCCGTACTCAGGGCCATCGACGCGACGAAACCGAAGTTGCCGAGACGTTTCAGTATCTTCCTCGTGACCAGATCGAAAACGACAAGATCGTAGGTCTCCACTCGCGGTGCAGGTCTTTGCTGCACCTGTTGGTGAGCCTGTTGCTCGGCCTGCGCGGTGGGGGGAGGCCGCGGGATTTGCTCCTGACCTGGGGCGTTCGTTGCTGAGTTGAGCGGGGCCATGGTCCTACCGTAGGCATAGAGCCGCTTCCCGTCCGCAGAGACCGCCAAGGCGTAAACGGGACTCAGTCCATCGAAGGGTGACTTGCTCACTACGCTGGTTGCGGCGTCGATTTCCCACAGGAGGTTGCCCTCGACCGGCGTGCGTGCAATGTTCTGGATTGTCTGGCTCTGAGTGTTGACGGCGGCTCGGGTTGTGTCGTAGTTCCGCAGGGCCTGAGCCATCACAGCTTCAGGCATGACGTTCTCCTGTACGGCGTACACCTTCTTGCCGTCGGGACTTATTGCGAGGACGCGGACGGGATTGAGTCCGAGGGGAATCGTGTCGAGCAGCTTTGCCGCCTCAAGATCCACGACAGAGATCGACCGGCTCCCCCAATCAGCAGTGAAGAGTTTTCTGCCGTCAGGAGTCATGACGCTATCAAGAGGGTTTAGGCCGAGGTTCACATTGGCAGAGACGCGGCGTTGCGAGAGGTCAACCAACAGCAACCGTCCTCGCTCCACGTTGCGGCTGCCGGTCGCCCCGGCGGTGACGACGTAAGCCTTGTCCCCCTGCGGGCTGAGGTGTACGATGGCAAGAGCAGAGATGTCCAGCGGAATCCGTGCCTCCACTTTCTGCTGCCACAGGTCGACGGCGATCAGCCCCTTCCATCCGGCGGGCTGCGCCGATTGATTGGCCATGTCTATCTTCGTTCTTACCTGTTCCAGCATTACCCCCGTGGAGACGGTGA
>JACQGJ010000077.1 GCA_016199605.1 Armatimonadota bacterium
CCGCAGCCGACTATCCCGATACGGACTTTCTCCATTCAGTTTCCTCCACGATAGAACTTTACTTCGCGCTGCGTTCCCGTAAGCACGCCGTGCTTGTGGCAGAGCTTCTGGAAAGTAACCAGCCCCTCCAGGTGCCTGTCATCGAAGTCGAAGTTGATGTTCTCCGTCAGATAACGCTCGACTCCTGCGCGGTCGAGGCCGGCGACGCCAACGCTTCTGTCTACCACTTCTTCCAGTCGACGCAACCCGGCCGCTTTTGCACGTTGCAGCAATGATACCAGAGGTCCCATTCCTGCCTCTTGCGCCAGCACCCAAGCTGCAAAGACAAAGGGTAAGCCCGTCAACTCGTACCACTCTTCACCGAGGTCGAAGGCACGGAACTCGTTTTGCTGCGCATAAGTCAGAGCGGTGTCGCCAATGAGCAGCCCGGCCTCGTGCCGGACCATAAGATCGCTCGCGGGACCGGAATAGGAAACCACCGGGGTCTCCAGGTTCCACTTCTCGCGCAGCAACACCTTCAGCAATGCTACGGAGCTTTTCGAGGCGATATCATGTCCAATCGAGCTAACCTGCTCCAGCGGCTTCTTGCTAAACAAAACCACGCTGGCGACCTTCCCAAGACTCGCGATTGAGATGTCGGGCACCAGGCAGGCCCCGACTCCTGACAGATAGTCGACAACCGGCATGGAAGCAACATCGAGTTCGCCTCCTGCCACCTGACATGAAAGGATTGAGGGGACTTCCTTCGTAAGGATGAACTCCGCGATCTCCGGCGCCGGCGGGTACTCGGTCAGTGTTGGGCTTTCCAGTTCGAGGATAAGAGGCGCTACATTCAGATAAGGCACAGCGCCGATGCGAAATCTCACGGAGGTCTCTCCAGTTATTACATCTTCTCTGCGATCAGGGTCAAAACCCCCGTATAGTTGTGCATCAAGTTCCCGCCTCGCACCGGAGCGAACTCGGCGTTCCCGAAGAAGCCGACCACGGGCGTATCGGGGAAGTTGTGGTTGATCATCTCGATGTCGTGGTTCTTTTGGCCGTAGAGTCCCTCTCCCCTGCCGAGGCAGTTGAAATAGAACCCCATCGCCAGCTTCCTACCTGCCGTTCGCGCTGTCAGGTCTCGAAGCATCCTTGCCAGTTCTTCGTGCGCCGATTTCTGGTCCATAATATGAAATTGGATCGTCTGTCCTACGCGAGGCTCCTCCGCTATCACGATGGCGCCTGTGGACGGCTGTACTCCGACAAGGGTGCGGACAAGGTAGTCGCCCCGTTCGAGTGGGTATTTCTCTTCATCCATGACCAGGCCCGCAAACAAGGAATCGAAGACACAGGCTCTCTCTTCCTTGCACAGGGTACCTACTGCCTCCTGCAGGATCTCCACGGCAGGGCGGTGAGCGATCTCATAGACAAGGTTCCCATCCGAACGTGTGACCAGGTATGGGTTGCCGATGGGTTGGCATCCTTGCGCAATGCCGATGTAGGCATCGAATTCCCCGGAAAACAGCACACCTGAGACCGCATGGCGCGAGATGCAGCGATTGAGGGAATCACAACAGTCGTCCCACCGCCACTGAAAGGTCTCCCTCCTTTCCGGGATCCCTGACGCAGCGCCTCCAACGATCGGGAGCACGGGTCTCACGGACTGGATTTCTTTAAGAAGCCTTGAAGGTTGGATCGTGTAGATATCGGGAAGTAACATCATCAGGGATGCTCCCGTTAGATGCGGAAGGAGCTCCTGAACAAAGCACTTTTCGTCGAGCCGCTCACCGTCCTTCGGCGGGACGAGGAAGCTATGACAGTTTAGGTGATCCCCCGAGTTCACCATCACGGCGATGCCGGAGGAGTGCTCGATTTCTCCGCCGGAAGTGAGCACCCCTGCCCCACTGCATCCGATGATGTGGTCCGCCCCGGTCATGGACCGGACCGTCTTCAGCATTCGGGTATACTCGCAGGAGTAGTCGGCCGTCGCAAAGACTACGGCACAGTCAGCCCGGGACAGTCCGCTTTGCTCCAACGCCTGGGCTGTCGCCTCACGCGTCGCCATCGCCGCGGAGGGGTTTGTGGACTGACCAACACCCGCACGGATCACAGCGACACCACTCTACTCAGCCTCTCAATCATGATTTGATTATACTTCACGAGAGACATGTGTCAATTGCGGCTCAGCGGACGACATGCTATCATTCTCCGCGCCATACTCGCAGTGAGTTCCATCAACCCGCTGCAACGAGTTGATCTTTACGACCTCAAGGAAGCCATGGCAAATCTCTTTTTGCGGCAGCTCTCGGAACGAATCGTCGTGTTCGATGGCGCGATGGGAACCTCCATACAACTGCGCGACCTCACCCTCGATGACTATCAGGGATTGGAGGGTTGCAGCGAGATCTTGACGGTTTCTCGCCCCGATATCATACGTGAGATTCACGCGAGCTTCCTGTCGGTGGGATGCCATGCGATTGAGACCAACACCTTCGGGGCCAACCGCGTGGTCTTCGCTGAGTATGGCATTGCAGACCGGGTTTACGAGATCACCAAGGCAGCAGCCGAACTCGCCAGGGACGTTGCCACGGATTTCTCCACGCCGAGTGAGCCTCGCTGGGTCGTTGGCTCGATGGGGCCGGGGACACGCCTCCCGTCCCTCGGTCACATCTCCTTCGATGACCTCGCCGACATGTACGAGGAGCAGGCCCGTGGTCTGATTGATGGAAGCTGCGATGTTCTTCTCATCGAAACCTGCCAGGACATCCTTCAGGCGAAGACGGCGATTTTCGGAACGCAGCGCGCCCTGAGAACCGCCGGGAAAGCTCTGCCCCTCATGGTGCAAGTCACGATCGAGACCACCGGCGCCATGCTCATCGGCACGGAGATTAACGCCGCTCTCACGATACTGGAGCCGTACGACATTGACGTCATCGGCATGAACTGCGCCACCGGCCCCGCGGAGATGAATGATGCCGTGCGCTACCTCGGTGACAACTGCGTCAAGAGCATTTCGTGTCTGCCAAACGCAGGCCTGCCTACCAATGAAGGAGGCAAAGCTGTCTATCATCTCACGCCCGAGGATTTCGCCGACGCGCTGAAGCAGTATGTCCTCGACTACGGCGTCAACATCGTCGGGGGGTGCTGCGGGACAACCCCGGAGCATCTGCGGCAGTTGATCGGGGCCGTGGGCGGCCTGTCGCCGAAGAGGCGCGTGGTGCCGGTTGTTCCCGCGGTCGCGAGCTGCTATTCCAGCCTTCCCTTGCGCCAGGAGCCACCGCCCACCATCGTGGCTGAGAAGATGAATGCAACCACGCAGTCGGACCTGTTCAGGAAGATGGTTGTTGAAGAACAGTACGATGAGATGCTCTCACTTGCCAAGAGTCTTACCAACGAAGGTTCCCATGCCATTGATGTCTGTGTCGCCATCGTTGGCGAGGACGAGAAGAAGAACATGGGGAATGTCATATCGAAGTTAGCCACGCGAGTCACTGCCCCACTGGTGATTGACTCGACTGAAGCGGACGCCCTCGAGGAGGCGCTCAAGCACATTCCCGGCAAGCCGATCATCAACTCGATCAACATGGAGGACGGCGAGAAGCGAATGGCGGACGTTTGCCCGATGGTCAAGGAGTTCGGCGCAGCCGTGATCGCTCTCACGATTGACGAAGAGGGGATGGCGCTGACCGCCGAGAAGAAGTTCGCAATCGCGCAACGCATCTTCGGTCTGGCGACGAGCAAGTATGGAATTCGTCCCTGCGAAATCATCTTCGATCCACTGGTTCTCCCGATCAGCACCGGACAGGAGGAATACCGCACCGCGGGCATCGAGACTCTGAAAGCCATTTCGCTGATCAAGGAGCGGCTTCCCGAATGCCTGACGAATCTCGGCGTCAGCAATGTATCCTTCGGCTTGAAGCCTCACGCTCGACGTATTCTCAACAGCGTATTTCTACATGAGGCGGTCGAACGAGGACTCGACATGGCCATTGTGAACTATGAGCGCATCTACCCGCTCTACAAGATTTCCGAGGAGGAGGTAGAGCTTGCGAGGAAACTCATTGAGCACGACACCTCCGAGGGAGACCCGCTGGTCAACTTCATGAATTTCTACCAGTCCGGCGATGAGAAAGCCTATGAGGTCGCCCGTCGGTCAGAGGCCGCTCTGGCGGTTGAGGAGCGACTCAAGCAGATGCTTATCAACGGGGAAAAGGTGACCTATATTGATGGTCAGCAGGTTGGTCTGGAGGAAGTGCTGCGACAGGCTCTTGAGAAGTATTCACCGCTCGACATCATTAACACGATTCTGCTCGACGGCATGAAGGTTGTGGGTGAGTTGTTCGGCAGTGGGAAGATGCAACTCCCGTCGGTCCTTGATGCCGCTCAGGTGATGAAAAGCTCGGTGACCTTTCTCGAGCCGTTCATGGAGAAGGCGGACAGTGCCAATCGGGGAAGGGTTGTCATCGCGACAGTGAAAGGCGACGTGCACGATATCGGAAAGAACCTTGTGGACATCATCCTCACCAACAACGGCTATCACGTCGTCAACCTCGGTATCAAGCAGCCCTCTGACGCCATCATCGCTGCCGCAGTGAAGCACGAGGCGGACGCCATCGGATTGAGCGGGCTACTCGTCAAGTCAACGGTTGAGATGAAGTATGTGCTGGAAGACCTGACGCACCGCGGACTTTCCTTCCCGGTGTTGTGCGGCGGCGCGGCGTTGACACGGCGGTACGTGGAACGTGACCTCCGAGGCATCTACCATCACGGAGTCTATTACGGCGAAGACGCCTTTGCTGGACTGCACACGATGGACGCATTGCAGGATCTGAAGACTCGCGAAGGCAAACTGGAGGAAGGACGCGCCATTGTCAGCGATGAACCAGTTCGCAAGCCTGGAACGAAGGATGAGTCAGTACAACTGACTCACACCAAGCAACCGGTGCGACGTGATATCCAGGTACCCCAACCTCCCTTCTGGGGAACCCGCATCTGGACGGACATGGACCTGAGCGATGTGTTCTGTTACATCAATCCAGTGGCGCTCTTCAAGAGCCAGTGGCAAATTCGAGGACTCAGCAAGCTGGAGTACAACCGGCAAGTCGAGGAGAAGTTTGAGCCGACGCGGCAGGAACTACAGGCAGAAGTCCTTCGGGAAGGATACGTCTCCCCGCGAGTCGTCTACGGATATTTCCCCTGCCAGTCGGAGGGCGACGACCTGATCGTTTATGACTCCGATGGTAAGACTGAAAGAACACGGTTCCATTTCCCTCGCCAACCGGACCGAAGCCGGTCATGTATTGCCGATTACCTCCTCCCCGTCGAGTCCCGTTCTTTGGATGTCGTTGCCTTCCAACTCGTCACCATTGGAGAGCGCGCGACGGAGGTTTGCCGGGAGTTGTTCAACAGCAACCAGTATACGAAGTATCTCTACCTGCATGGGCTGAGCGTAGAGACAGCCGAGGCGCTCGCCGAGTATGTCCACAGGAACATTCGAGAAGAGTTGGGCCTTGCCGGCGAAGACGCTCCAGGGATCGATGAGATCTTCCGACAAGGCTACCGCGGCAAACGCTACAGCTTCGGGTACGGCGCTTGCCCCAATCTGGAGGATCAGGAGAAGCTGATGGAGCTGCTTGACGCGGAGAAGGCCATTGGCGTGCGGTTGACTTCAACTTACCAACTCGACCCGGAGCAATCCACTTCCGCCCTTGTCGTGCATCACCCGGACGCCAGATACTTTAATGTCTGATACTGCGAGAACTTGCGGGAATCTCCCCGTCAGGACGCCAGGGAAAGAGAACGGAGAGAGGTCATGACCGGTAGAGAACGTCTCACCAACCTCATCAACCGTAAACCAGTCGATCGGCTCGCCTGGACGACGCTTATTGATGACCAGTCCCGCGCCCTCATGCCCGAGACGATTCGTGCGCTGTCGCCGCTCGATTTCTACCGTTTCGTCGGCTGCGACGTGCTGCAATTCGGTAACTACGGGCTGCCTGCTGAAGACCAGGTAGCTGGAGCGTGCCGTCTTGTTCGACCCGATTGCGAAACGACCACCAGCTTGTCTTCTGACGGCCTGACAATCGTTGAGCTAAGGACCTCCTGGGGAACCCTTACTTCGAGTTTCAAGGACGGACATCCCCTTAAACACCCGGTTGAGTCCGTTGACGAGGTGCGCGTCCTTCGCAATCTGTGGTTGAACTCCTTCTACGAAGAAGTAGCGGGATCGGAAGGAACCTCGCTCCGAGCCGCGGCAGCGATCGGCGACAGCGGCCTTTTCTGTCAGACCTTCTCCCCTTCTCCCGTGCAGCAGTTACTCGAATACGACATGGGGGTGAAGAACTTCTATTACCTGCTGCAGGACCATCCGGGTGAGGTGCAGGACTTGCTCGACACGATGCACCACTGTCGCCTTCAGGAATATGAAATGTTCGCGAGCCGGATGCAGGCGGAAGTAGCGATTCCCGTCGAGAACACCAGTTCCTTGATGATCAGCCCCTCGGTTTACGAGAAGCACAGCCTCCCCCAGATACACGACTTCGTGGATATCATGCACCGGCACGGGAAGAAAGCCATTCTCCATATATGTGGTCACCTGCGAAATCTCCTCCCGGTCCTCAAGGACACGGAGCTGGACGGGATAAACGGCTTGACACCTCCACCCGTAGGTGATACTTCCTTTGGGGAGGCTTTGGAGGTCCTGGGCGATGAGCTGATCATCTTGGGCGGGGTGTTCAACCCCACGGTTCTGCATAAGCCCTCGGTCACCGCCGAAGAAATTCGGGCCGAGCTTGAAAGGACGTATACCCGCAGGGTCAGGGACGCTCGTTTCCTCCTTTGGATCGCGGTCGATGGCTTGCCCACTCCGCTTGAGCGATTCCTCACGGTAAGGGACTGGTTTGCAGAGAACGGTGAGTGAGAAATGGCGGATCCCAATTCAGGAAAGGAAATCAACCCATGTCTGAAAGATTAGCACTCCACGGCGGTGAGCCGGTACGCACGCGTCCCTTCACTTCAGGGAAGAAAGTCGGGAAGGATGAACTCAAGGAACTGGTGGATGTCATCGACTCCGGCGAGCTGTTCCGCTGGAGCGGAACCAAGGTTGGTGAGTTTGAAAAGGAGTTCTCCGCCCTCATGGGTCGCCGGTATGCGGTCGCAAGCACCTCCGGCACTTCAGCAATCCACGTCGCGGTCGGCATGGTCGATCCCGCGCCGGGAGATGAGATCATCACTGCTCCCATCACCGACATTGGCTCGGTGATCCCCATCATCTACCAGACTGCGATCCCGGTCTTTGCCGACATCGACCCCGAGACTTTCAATGTCGATCCGGCGGACATCGAGAAACGCATCTCTCCTCGGACCAGAGCCATCATGCCCGTCCATCTCTTCGGGAATCCGTGCGACATGGACGCCATCATGGAAATCGGTCGGCGTCATGGGATACCGGTCATCGAGGATTGCTCACAGGCCCACCTGTCCGAGCACAACGGACGTTACGTCGGAACTATCGGCGACATCGGAACCTTCAGCTTTCAGATGAGCAAACACCTGACCGCGGGAGACGGCGGAGTCACGATCACCGATGGCGAGGAATACGGGGTCCGCGGGATGCTCTTTGCCGACAAAGGCTGGCATCGGGCACAGTTCGGTCCCAGGTCCTACACACTGCTGGGTCTCAACTACCGAATGAACGAACTGACCGGGGCGGTCTTGCTCGCGCAAACCCGTCGCGCGCGGGAAATAGTCGAAGCCCGACGGAAGAATGGCGACCTCTTGACACAGTTGATCCAAGACGCCCCTCACCTTCGCCCCCAGAAGGTCTTGCCCGGATGCAAGACCGGCTATTGGAACTACGGGATGGTCGTCGCACCGAACGCCCCCTTCACCGCCGACGAATTCGCCCAGGCGATGGGCGCCGAAGGAATCGGCTGCGGAGCGCACTACATTGGGAAACCGATCTTCCTCTGCCACGACGCCCTACGCGAGAAGAAGCTCTTCGGCGGCTCCAGCTTCCCCTTCGACCATCCCAACGCCCGCCAGGTCCACTACACCGAAGGGATTTGCCCAACCACTGAAGACGTGCTCAACCGCATGGTCAACCTTACCATGAGCGAATTCTTCTCCACAGACGACATCGAGGACATGGCCAAAGCCATACACAAAGTCACCCGTGGACTCGCGTGAGTCGGACAACGCGGCTACTGTGTTGGGTGGGACATGAGTCTCGAAGGCCGAAGATGAAATCAGCAATGGAGTGTGCGGGATGAACATCCGGGGAAAGGTCCCACCGGGGATACATATCCCCGGCGAACGACATGAATTCCTGCGTTAGAAAAACCCATCGGTGACGCAACATGAAGATCAATCGAGCGCGCTTATTGAACGGAGTGTTACTCAGCTTCTCAGTCACGTACCTCCTTCCGGGCTGTGAGTCTCCGCCCAAGCCTAAACCTCATTCCCCGGGTCCCTACGCGGCCGAGTATCTGCGCCTCGCTCAATTGAGAAGAACGGAGGTTTTCAAAGACCTCTCCAAAGTCACGAAGGTGGAAATAATCGCGGGTTAATGTGGTCCCCTCCCATCTTTCTCATCGGAGATTACTCATCGAGGACAGGTGTTGGGAGTCATCAACAAGATGAAACATGGGAGCGATTTAGCTGCGATGATACGACAGTTGAAGCTGATGCTAACCCATCCTGATTCCTATGGAGGACTTTTGGGCACGGCCTTCCCGCTTTGTCTGCGACTGCATATACCGGGAGATAAGACCATAATCCACTGCAGTATGGTTTTCAGGATTGACTATTTCGTGGTATGCGACAAGTGGCCGTGGCCCCCAACACCTGTCACCACGCCCAGGCCCCCGAAAGTTACCCATAGAGGGGGCGTAACGGGCTACGACTACAGTTGGTTCCCGAAAGGATACGTCCGCCTGAACATTCCATGCGCACCCACGCGTGAGTTCAAAAAGATAATCCTTCGGCAATTGACTCCCGGCGTGCGGAAGGCAGCGGAGAAATGGTGAGCAAGAGCAAGGCGGTACGCTATCTGGGACCTTTGGGTCTCGTCTTCTTCTTGATCCTCGGCGGCTGCCACTCAAACTCTCCGGCAGGTAACGGGAAGGCACTTGTATGCCCTCCAGTGGTACCCCCAAGCGAGCAGCGGGCAAACCTCACTATGGATTATGCACACAGCTATCCTCCCCGATCCTTGACGCACTCATAGGCAATTGCCAAGATGCTGCCGAAACACCGGAGGTGAGTGTCATGCTTCAATGCGTGGAAGGCATCTATCGAGAAGGGCAAGTGGAACTGTTGGAGAAGCCAGCGCAAGTGAAGACCGCCCGGGTCTTCGTCACGTTCGTGCCCAATGAAGAGGTGGACTTGCAGGCGCGCGGCATCGGCCCTGAAGAGGCGGCGGAGAGGCGTTGGCGACTGGGCGCCATCGCAGAGGATTGGTGCGTCCCGGAATAACGGGAATGGGTTCTCCGTAGGATAAAGCTCCAGC
>JACQGJ010000429.1 GCA_016199605.1 Armatimonadota bacterium
AGTGCAACTCCTGGGCGAACAGAAGGTGGGGCGTTACTGGAGGAGTATGCCGACCTGTGTACCCGCATCTTCCGCTACCTCCAATCGGTCGAAGAACAGCACGATACGCAGTTCTACGTGAAGGAAGAGCAAGCGGAGTATGGACACGGGAGGGATGAGGAGGATGAAGGGATGAGGGGATGAGAGGATGAGGGATGAGAGGATGAGGAGATGAGGGGATGAGAGATGGGCAACGCGGTGGAAGGTGCGTCCCGTGATTCCGGGACGCACCCCACGGTAGCCATCCAGCCCCTCATGCAGCCTCGGTTTCATCATTTCATCCCCTCATCCCCATCATCATCCTCCTTCATCTCCTCATCCATATCATCATCCATCCTCACCATGGAGCTAACAAATGGCACTTCGTAGAAAAGCATTACTAACGGTTGTCGTCGCGATTGCTGGCTTGATCGCGGTGATCCACGTTGTCTCCTCAAGAGTCCTGATGCGCAGCTTTCTCGCGCTGGAGGAGCAGCATACCCGCGACGCGGTGCAGGAGGCCCTCGGATCGGTATCCGCCTATACCGCAGCACTGGACAGCAAGGCGGGCGACTGGTCGAGTTGGGACGACACCTACCGTTTCATCGAGGACGAAAATCCTGGCTTCATCCAGTCCAACTTTACGAGCAACACCTTCGTCGAGCTCCGGGTCAACCTGATTCTGCTGATTAATGCCCGGGGGCGAACCGTCCTCGCTCGAGGTTTTAACCTGGAAGCAACCAAAGAGGTAGGCGTGCCTGCGAGCCTGACAAGACTGCTCTCTGCTGGTAGCCCTCTGCTGCGTTCCCCCTCTTCAACAACCGGGCTGACCGGAATCGTGCTCCTTCCAGAGGCGCCTCTGCTGGTTGCCTCGCGCCCGATCCTGACCAGTGAAGGCACAGGACCCAGCCGGGGGACGCTGATCATGGGGCGGTATCTCGACTCCATGAGGATTCGGCGACTGGCGGAAACCACCCATCTGGACCTTGCCTTCTGCAGGATGGGGGGGGCCGGCAGCCCTGGTCACTCGGCGTTGTCTGCCGACTGCAGGGCTGCGCTGACAACCCTCTCTGAGGACAGACCGGTTGCAGCGCGTCCCCTGAACCGGCAGCTCATCGCCGGATACACGGTGCTGAAGGATGTCTATCACAGGCCGGCGCTCCTGTTGCGGGTCAAAGCAGAGAGGTCCATCTACCGGCAGGGGCAAGCGACCCTGCGCTATCTTCTAGGCGTTCTCGTTGTCGTTGGCTTGTTATTCATCGGCAGCGCAATGGCGCTCGTGGACAAAGCCGCTCGGTCCTGGTCGGCACAGTGGGAAAGCGAGCGGCGGTATCGCGCACTGTTTGACAACTCCCCGATTTCTCTCTGGGAAGAAGATGCCTCTGAGGTGAGGGAGTTCCTTGAGGACTTGCGGAGGGACGGGATTCAGGATCTTGGGGACTACCTGCAACAACACCCGGCGGCAGTCAGCCGCTGCGCCTCTCTGGTAAAGATCACTGATGTGAACCAGGCCACTTTGCGGATGTATGAGGCGAAAAACAAGGAGGAACTGCTGGCCGGTCTGTCCCAAGTCTTCGGAGAGGAGTCCTACGAGGTTTTCAGAGAGGAGATCGTCGCTCTGGCTGAAGGAGGAATAGTCTTTGAACGTGAAGCCCTCAACCGGACACTGACGGGCAGGACCATCAACATTGTTCTCAACCTGACAGTAGCTCCGGGTTGCGAGCAAACCTGGTCGAGGATTCTGGTTTCCGTGCTTGACGTTTCCGACCGGAAACGGGCGGAAGAGGCGTTGCAGCAAGGTGAGGAACGGCTTCGGCAAGTCACCGACAACATCCGGGACGTCTTCTGGCTCTCACGCGCCGACTTGACGGGTGTGCTGTTCGTCAGCCCGGCTTACGAGGAGTTGTGGGGTCGCACGCGCGAAAGCCTGTATGCCGATTCGTTGTCCTGGACGAAGTCCCTCCATCCCGAGGACCGGGACCGGGTCCTGGCAGCGGCGAGGACCAAGCAGGCGCTCGGGACGTACGACGAGGAGTACCGCATAGTCCGGCCCGACGGTTCGTTGCGCTGGATTCACGACCGCGCCTTTCCGGTTCCGGGGGAATCAAGCGTGGTCGAACGCGTCGCCGGAATTGCGGAAGACGTTACCCAGCGCAAGGAGTCTGAGATGGAAATGCAGCGGCGTCATCGCGAACTGGCCGCCCTGCACGACATCAGCACCGCCGTGAGCTCAACCCTGGACTTGAGCCAAATCCTCTCGTCAATCCTCGAGAACGTCCTGCGGGTTTGCCGGACCGACGGGGCGACGATGGGGCTGCTCGATCCCCGGACACCGGACCTGACCTCGCTGACCACCCGGGAACGGCCCCGGCTGTCGGGGACCGTCATGCTGCTGAACGAGGCAACCGGCGAGCTGGAGCCCTTCGCGAGTCGAACCCACAAAGGACCGCAGGAAGCCTCCCTGCGGCTCAGACCGGGCGAGGGGGCAGCCGGATGGGTAGCCCAGCGAGGGCAGGCGCTTGTCATCCCCGACGTTCGCGTCGATGGACGGTTTGTCTTCACTCGTAGTCCCGACAGAGAGGGTGTGGTCTGCTATGCGGGTTTTCCTCTCACCACCAAAGGCAAGGTGATCGGCGTCCTGAACTTGACGAGCGCGGTCCGTCACGATTTCTCGCTGGAGGAAGTGACCCTCCTGCAAACCCTGTGTGGCAGCGCCGCCATGGCCCTCGAGAACGCTCGCGTCCACTCCGAGATTCAGCGGCGTGCCGAGGAACTGGCGGGCGAGATTGCCGTACAGAAGCGATACGCGGAGAATGTTCTGCGGAGTATCGCGGACGGCGTGTATACAGTGGATGCAGAGGATCGCGTCACGTCCTGGAACCGCGGCGCGGAGGCCATCCTTGGGTACGCAGCCGAAGAGGTCCTGGGCAAATCCTGTCAGGAGGTGTTCAGCCACAAAGACGAACAAGGCAAAGTCCTTTGCTCCAGTGAGGCTTGCCCGTTCGCTGTCGTCCGGCGCACCGGCAAGCCAACGACCGTGCTGCAAGGCACTGCGCGTCATTGCCAGGGCCACGGGATAGCGATTTCGGTTACCGTCGCCCCTCTCCTCGATGACACGGGTAAGTGTACGGGCGCGGTGCAGGTCTTTCGTGACGTCTCGCGGGAGCGGGAATTGATGGAAAGCATCCAACTCGCCAATCAGGCAAAGAGCGAGTTCCTAGCGAACGTTTCCCATGAGCTGCGCACACCTCTGAACGGTGTCCTCGGTTTCGCGCAACTCCTGCAAAGCCCGCGCACGGGGGACCTCAATGAGCGGCAGCAGGGATACGTCGCCGAAATCCGGCAAAGCGGGGATCATCTCCTGTCCCTCATCAACGACATCATCGACCTGTCGCATGTGGCGACCGGCAAGCTGCAACTGGAGTTGTCCGAGTTCCCCCTCCCCGACTTGCTCCGGAGCACTATGGACAGGCTTGCAAAGCCGGCGCGGCAAAAGGGCATCGCCTTGTTCCTTGAGGCGGCGGACCACGTGGGGATGGTCCAGGCCGATGAACGCAGGGTCAGACAAATCCTCGAGAACCTCCTGTCGAACGCGGTGAAGTTTACGCCGGACGGAGGAAAAATCACGGTCGAGGCCGCCTTGAGAACAGGAGAGCGGGAGGGCGGGGGAATGGGAGATCCGAAGGCACCCACTCACCCTCTCCCCCACTGTCCAACTCAGTTCATCGAAGTCTCCGTTTCTGACACCGGCATCGGCATCGCCCCGGAAGATTTGGAGCGCATCTTCCACCCCCTGGAGCAGGCGGACAGCCGCTACACTCGGCAATACGGTGGCGCCGGGCTAGGTCTCGCCTTAACGAAGCAACTGGTCGAGTTGCACGGAGGAAGACTCTGGGTTGAGAGCGAGGTCGGCAAAGGGAGCCGGTTTATGTTCTGTTTGCCGCAAGGGATGAGGAGATGAAACCGAGGCCGCATGAGAACTCGGGTACTCATCTCTATAATCCCACCGTTCGTCCAGGAGTTGCACTCCTGGACGGAACTATGAGGCGCGAGTTTGACTCGCCCTGCCCGCGGAGAAGGGGCAGTAGAACTACCACGTCATAGTTGCGCACAGGAGTGCAACTCCTGGACGGAATTATGGGGCGCGAGTTCGACTCGCCCTTCTCCGCCAGGGCATAGGGCAGTAGAACTGCCGCGTCATAGTTCCGTCCAGGAGTGCAACTCCTGGACGAACGTCTTGGACGAACGGCGTGTCGCATACCCCCGCCCGCGGTGGTGCGGATGAGTCACGACAATGCCAATACCCCCAACGGTCATGGTCCCCCCACACCATCGCACTGCACGAGGGATCACCCAGACGGTGCTGACGATGCGACCATCCATCACAGCCACCTGGATGTGGTCGAAGTCCAAGAGCGGATCGCCGTGCAGCATAGCGTGGTAGTGCTTCGTGCTTCCGTGAAACACTTCAGCGACGAGGGTTACGATCTCGTCGGACTCGTCGGTGGATGCGTTGCGAAATTCGGCCTCGACCATAGGGGGATCAGTTATTGACTATTTGCTACTGACCAGAAACCTGTAAGCCCTAAACAACAATCCTCATCAATGGGCTATCCCCAACCGGTGCATCCGCTGGTGAATCGCCTGTTGAGCTTCGAGGAAGGGGCGCTCCAGAAAGGCTGCGTGGTCCTCTTCGCCGTGATGGTGTGTTACCGTGCCGCTCTCGTGCCGGGGCGACATCTCCCGGAGGTAAGTCAGGCTGCCGTCGATAAGAGTCAGCATGTATTGGGCGACTTGCTCATCGAACAGCCACCACTCCCCGCCGCAGGAAATGTAGATCGGCGAGGTGTGCGCGAAAATGCCGCGCCGCCAGGAGTCGTGATGCTGAACCGGTCTGTAACCAGGCCCTCCGCATCTGGCAGCCAGCCATGTGTGACCCTCGACCTTGACCTTTTCCCGCAACGCCAGTTTGCGAGTTCCTTGGGCGTCCCCTGTCGAGGCGACCACGCGCCCCTGCTGGACGATCTCCAGGGAGTGAAGGGGGAAGATGCTCTCAGCCCAAGCCTCGACCTCGACAGGTCCTGACCCCGGAAGCTGCACGGTGTCACCAATCTCATGGCCGTCCACCGATAAATGGATCATCGGGCCGCTGCTCAGGAAGGTCCGTCCGCCTCGAACCGCCTTGCACCAGTTGTCGTAGTCAAACTCCTCGCCGTCAGGGATACAGGCGTAGGTTCGGTTGATGCCGACGGGAACGTCGCTGCTCATCTTGTCCGTGCCTCCCACCAGGGGCAGACGATAGCCGCAGTTGAGGTAGCGGTAGTACTCGATGTGGTTGTAGTCAGCGTGAACGAGCATTTCCACTGCGTCGGCGCGACCGGTGGCGATCAGAGTGGCAGGCTCTCCGTTGGGGTTGGGCAGATGTGGGATAATCACGGTTCCGCCCTGGGCATGACATTGGTCGGCCCAATGGGACAAGGTGACTTCGAGAGAGCCCCCAAGCTCTGCTTCGCTGGGCCCGTCGGAACACCAGGGCATCACCGGCCGCTTCAATCCCCACAAGGTCAGGTGACCGAGGATATGCTGCCGGTTTTCCTGTGACGCGTAGACGATGTGCTTTCCGCTGCGTGAGACTTGCGGCTCTCCGGTGAATTCCTCCGTGTTGGTGAAGAGACTGCCCCACTGCGACTGGAGCAGATTGACCACGTTCAGGTCCTCGCCCTGGGATTCGGTGAGGCTTCCCTGCGTTGACAGGAAGTGCACGTGTGAGTCGCCGCTGTACCATCCCTTCTCGTTCATGTGGGTCCA
>JACQGJ010000430.1 GCA_016199605.1 Armatimonadota bacterium
GTGAGACAGTTGGACTGTCGAACCCGCCCGCCGTGGTAGGTTGGACTCCTGCCCTACGGGCAGGCGTCCAACTGTCTCACAACAGGCGATTCTCCTCCTTAACGAGTACAGCATTAGTCCGTTACTCCTGCCCTGGTGGAAGATGACCCTCCCGCGCCCCCGGCCGTGGAACGCTGCAGAACTGAAAGTAGACCAGATCATGATCCGCACGCAAGGTATGTCCCACCCCCCGGACACAAGCCACCATGTCTCCCGGATGTAATTGGTGTTCCTTCGCTCCGCTGGCCTGTGTCCACAACGTGACCACCGGCTCTCCGCTGGTAAACCACCAATACTCGTCGATGTCATGGCAGTGCAGCGCGACGTATGTGTTCGCCGTCAGCACGTACTCGTGCATCGTAGAGGGATCGACGGGATCGAGGACCTCCGCCAGTTCGGGAGGAATCCTTTCCCCCGCGCGAGTGTGAACGATGCACACCTCTGGGTCGATAATCTGAGGTTTATCCACCATTCTGCACCAACTCCATTGCGATCTCCGACCACTCCCACAACCGCTGCGGCCGATTGCGAACGGTGGAGATGTCCTTCAAAATGAACTCAAGGTGACAGCCTTTGGCTCTATCCAATACGGTCTTGATGTTCCTGCGCGCCAAGTCGGGGTCCCAGGTGTCATCTGCGAAAACTGCTGGGGTGGGCTTGCAGGAGAAGATGTAATCCACGCCGACGTTCTCAACCGCGGTGTCGAGGTTGATGAACGGACTCATCGACACCCGACGCAGGTTCTTAACCCGCCGAAGGATTCCCATCTTCAGGTGCAGCGGCTCGCAGCATCCGTAGCAACTCAAGCCAAACCGCTCCATGTACGGCTGTTCGTACTGCAAGCAGAACTCGTCGTGCATGGCAGGCGAAACCTCCGAGAAGATTTGCCCGGTTGAGCATCCCCACTGGTCGACAGGGCGGACGTGGCTGGCGTCGAAGTCGGAGGGGGGCAACTCATCCGTGATGCCGAGACCCCCCGAACCCACGCGGTGGTTGCCATCACTGGCCGACAACAGACCCATCGCCTCCTGCGTGTCCAACACCTCGTGGACCCCTTTCATGAACCGTTGCAGCATCCGGTGTACCACTTGCGGCTTCTCGATCATGTTGAAGTAAAGTTCCTCGATGCTGATCCAGTGGATCATCTGGTCCCACGGTGAGCACCACTGGTGCACGATGCCGCGCTTCTCGACGGGGAGGATTCCGTCGCAGATTTCGCAGAGACGCTGGTAGTTGCGCTCCGTGGCTTCCCAGTCTACCCGGACTTCCGGCGTGCAAATCTTGTCGGCGTCTTCCTCGGTGTGGATGACAGTCTTCCACACAACCGAGCCATGCCCGTCAGGATGGACGACCTCCTCCTGGATGCCATAGTCTGCGTAGGTTGACGTCGGGCCGCACACGTAGCTCGAATAGAGCAGCGGGTCGAGCACCATGTCCGCCGGCAGGTGTTTCCACTGGTAGAGGGTCATGCGCAGACCATTCTCAACACCTCGACAGAACTCGTCCGTACACTGCAAGGTCAACTCGTCGTTGACGTTCATCTCGTGCCACGGGATCTCGTTGATCCAAACCATGGGACGGACTGACTCGAGACGGTTCAGCCTGCGCCAAAGGTCGGACTTCTCCTTGTGAATGGGGAGAGCGGCGATCTCGGCGTATTGAGACACCAGACTGCGGAGTATCTGCATGTCTTCTGCACAAACGGTCATTACGTATTCCTCACTTTCATCGAGCTACACTTAGTCAGCCACGCAGGTCAGGAACGGGGAAATCCAACGGGATTGCCCCACATATCCCCACTTCTCGTTTCTGAATGCCGACGTGATTCTTGAGTTAATGTGCCATGGACTTCGGAGAGGCTCCCTCAGGCCTTCAGGGACGTAACCGCCTTTTGATGATTGCTATGTCCAGCGGTTACGTCGATCTTCACACCTCAAACACCTTCATCACCTCATCCCCGTAATGGTTGATCACCTTCACGGCGATCTTACCCGTTTCGGGTGGGGCGAAGGGTTGGCTGACGGTGGTGTAGAGGGTTTGCCACGCGGCTTCGTCAATCTCGGCCCGTAGGGCGCGCTTCAGTTTGTCGTAGGGTTCATCCGCGCCGGTGAAGTAGGCGTGGCGGACGAAGAACGATTCGCCGTTGTAGTTCGTATCAATGAACCAGCAGGCAATGTCATCGGTGGAGCTGGAGCGAATCTCACCCGTCGTCGGATCGTAGACATCCACACCCTTGACCTCGACCACTATTTGACTATCCGCAGATTTCACGGATTGACGCAGATTCTTCTTTTCTTTCCCATCTGCGGAAATCTGCGGATATGAAATCTCGATGTCTGGTTCGCCGAAGACCATGAACAGATTCCCTGCGCCGGTCTTCTTCAGCAACTCGTCGCCCATCGCCAGGTCTGGGTTCATCTTGGTTGGCAGCACTGTCAGCTTGCCGTAACGCTTGATCTCTTCGCTGACGCTCGGGTCGAAGGCGAAGCCGCAGACAATGAGCATGTCGAAGCCCACGCCTTTGACGGCTTCCTTGGCCGCTTCCTTAACGAGTTGCGCCCCGACGGTGCCGTGCTCCGGGCCGATGCAGATGGCGACGCGCTTCTGCGAGCCGTCCTGCTCGGTGTAGCGGCCCTCAGCGTGAATCCATTCACCGGCGAAGGGGTCGAGCGTATCGAACTTCAGCCGTTCGCCCTTGACCGTGTTCTGCACTCCCGCCTTCTTCAGGTTCTCGATGATGGTCGTGGCAAACTGCGACGGGCCGATCACTTTCACCTTCCATCCGTCTTTGCCGAATTCGCTCCGTTCTTTCTTCTCCTCGACACTGATGGTGCGGTGCGGGCTGAGGCTTTCGACGGTGAAGGGGCCGGTCACGCGCACCTTCTTGTTGTCTTCGTAGGGCTGGTCGTAGAGAATCTCCGTGTCGGCGCGGCGGGCGATGGAGGCGTCAATCTCCTTCTGCCGCTGGCGACGCATCCTCCACCATTCTGCATGGAGTTCAACGATACGCGCGAGTGTATCGTAGGGCGGCAAATCCTTTTGCGCTTTTGTGTCGGTTTCCGCAGGCTGATTGCGTACGGAAGGAAGGCGGGAAGGGATTCCTCGCCCTACGCGTTTGCCGCGTTTTGCGGAGGTGTCTTCCTGTTCGGTACCCGGTAGATCCTCCAATGTCCGTGGGATTTCCCATTCTTCCCACGTTGTCCCCAGCAGTCGGTTCAGTTCCTCCTGGACAGGTTCCAGCTTCTCCTGCCACTTTGCATGGATGGCGTCTATCTCTGGATTGTTGGCGATGGATTTGAGGGTGACATGCGGGACGCGTTTGTAGACGAAGCCCTTCTTAATATCCGCAGATTCCGCAGATTTTCGCAGATTGGATTTCAGGGCTTTCTCTGCGTCAATCTGTGTGATCTGTGGATCGAGTTCATCGGCGAGGATGTAATACGGGAACCTTGCGGCCATGACGCGGGTGCGGGCGAGAGCCAGGGCGACGCGGCTGGTGTCGCAGGTGATCCACCGCCGCCCCCACTGCTCCGCGACATACGCCGTCGTCCCGCTGCCACACGTCGGGTCGAGGACGAGGTCGCCGGGGTCGGTGGTCATGAGGAGGCAACGCTCGATTGCCTTTGGAGCAGTTTGTACTACATAAACCTTCCCGCTCCCAAACTCCGTGAACAGAGTATCCGTCCAGATATTGTGGAGTTGAACGAATGGGAAATCATCCGCGAATAGCTTGTAAGCCACATATTGTCCTCGCGGGAGTACTCGGCCCGTCTCCAGAAGCCTTGCCAGGCCTTCCTCACTTGTCCGCCAGCCTGCTCCCGGAGATGGCCTGTACTTTTTGCCCATCATTTCAAATGCAAAGAGAGAGGATGGGCTTGGTGTCTGGGAGTAGAGCTGACTAGGTCTGAACCGTCGCGCGCCATCGGGCAGTGGTCTACCCTCTTCCACTTCCTCTGGCATCAAACCTCTTAGAGTGCCGTCAGCAAGCTCGACCACATTGTAAGAGGTATCTACCTGTTGTGATGTACGCACACGGTAGAGCTTCTTGAACTTATGTTGTTCTCTGTCTTTAGCGTACCAAATCAGCGTGTCGTAGACCGCGTCCACTGCATCCGAGATACGGCCACTGGATTTCTGGAATCCAATTTGATTTACAAAACTCTCACTCCCAAACACCTCATCCATCAGACACCGCACGAGATGCACATTCTCATCCCCGATCTGCACGAACACGCTGCCGGATTCGGTGAGGAGTTCGCGGGCGACGGTGAGGCGGTCGCGGAGGTAGGCGAGGTAGGAGTGGATACCCAACTGCCAAGTGTCGCGGAACGCTTTCACCTGTTCCGGCTGGCGGGTGGCGTCTTCGGCTTTGCCGTCCTTCACGTCCCGCTTGCGGGTGGAGACCTGCCAGTTGGAGCCGAACCGGATGCCGTAGGGCGGGTCAATGTAGATCATCTGCACCTTGCCCTTCAGCCCTTCCTTCTCCGCAAGCGAGGTCATCACCAACGACGAGTCCCCGAGGATCATCCGGTTCGACCAGTTCTGCTCGTGATGGTAGAAGTCAACCTTCTGGGCGAAGTCCACCGGCCCGCCGTTGAAGTCGGCGAAGAGGGAAGGCTGACCCCCATCCCCGGCCCTTCCCCCGCCCGCAGGGGAAGGGAGCGCGCGCACGTTCTCGATGATGGCTTGCGGGTGAATCTTCTCCTGGATGTAGACCGGCACCGCGGGAACCGCGAGGTCCTCCTGATCCTGCTCATCCTTGCCCTTCCACACCAGTTGCGGATCGAGCGACGGATCACGCGGATAGAGAATGGTCTTCGGACTCTTCTCCTCCTCCGCCACAAAGTCCCGCAACTCCTCGGTGGGGATATTGGCGCGTTTGTCTTTATGTTTGAGGGTCTCCACAGAACGTGGCATGTCAAACCTCCAAATCCGCAGATTACGCAGATTGGCGCAGATTCCCTTTCCTGACCTTAATCTGTGAGAATCTGCGTCAATCTGCGGATGCCTTATGTGTGAAAATCAGTCGTTTGTGTTCCAGGCTGGGGGCGCCGAAGTTGACGAGCAGCCCGCGGCTCAGGCCGGTTCCCTTCAAGTAGTTAATGCCCTGAGCCATTTCGTTGTTGGTCAGCTTCGCCAGGGCCTTCAACTCAACGACCACTTCGCCATAGCAGATGAAGTCCGCCCTGTAAGAGCTTTTGAGGCGCCTGCCTTTGTAGTCAACGGGGACCTCAGCTTCACGATCAAAGGGAATCCCGCGCAAGGTCAACTCGATCTCCAGAGCGTCCTGATAAACGCCCTCCAGGAAACCATGCCCGAGCTGCCGGTGCACCTCCATGGCCGCTCCTATAATGGCGTAGGTCTGCGGGTCTTTCTGTTCATCCTCCATCAACCCTACCTCCTGTCTTTGCGCGCAGATTGACGCAGACTATTCTCTGGTTTCTCCCTCTGCGACAATCTGCGTGAATCTGCGGATTGCACGAGTGCTCAGTCCGCTCTGGGTCGCGCTTGACGGGCTGTTTCCACAATGGCGTCCAGTTTCTCAGATACCTCAGGGTCAATGCTCTCCTTCGGCACCAAGCGCGCAAGCTCGTGGTAGCCGCTCTTCCACATCAGGTTTGGCAGCCCAAGCTTCTGGAAGTACTTCCGGAACAATGGGTCGAGGAACTCATCCGATACCTTCAAATCCGGCGACCAAGGACCAGGCATATTCAGGGTAGCGAGCGCTTCGGAGACCTCCCTGATAGACTCCCTCATGGCCTTCTCTCTTTCAGGGACTTCAGCGTGTGAGAACAGGTCTTCTGATTGCCCCTGAAGGGCATACTTGATCAGCACCTGCTCCAGGCACAGGTAGTTCTCGACTTCGCGACGTTGCCACATCACTTCCAGTAAGGGCGTGCCGGTCTGCAGTTCCTTCTCAAGGTGGTCAAAAACCGCGACGCCAACGAAGTCGCTCTTTGCTTCTTTCAGACCGTAGAAGTGGTCCCGAGCTCGTTGCGGGAGGTTGGTGGCGACATAGTGGACATAGGGACGTTCGAGCAGAGCCGCCGCGTCATGCTCGAGAGTGGCGGCAAAGGCTTGCAGGATTGCAAGGTCGGTCGAGCCCTCAAGGTAGATCACCCACCCCGTCTGCTCTGCCTGATAGTACTGGTCAAAGCCAAGGTCGGTAAGGGATTTGAGAACCTGCTTTCCCCGGTCATCAATGCGATGAGGCTTGCCGACAAACGCGATGACCATATCTCTCTCTGCGGCCTCATTGAGGATGACTTCTGAATGACTGGCGGCAATGATCTGTGA
>JACQGJ010000418.1 GCA_016199605.1 Armatimonadota bacterium
ACCCTGCCGGGTCCGGGTTGTACTCGGGGTATCATTGGGGCGAGAACTACTTCGCCGTCGAGCCTATGGATAACAGCAGCTTCTGCAAATGCGATCTCTGCCAGGCATGGCTCGATCCCAAGGAGGAGGGGCCCCAGGACGTTTACTCGAGCGGGCGACACAGCGACTACTTCTTCAACTTCGTAAACGAGGTCGCCAAAGAAGTCCGCAAGACGCACCCGGACAAGCGCGTCGTGACGCTGGCCTACATGACCCACGCCTATCCGCCAAAGAAACTGCGCCTGGAGCCGAACGTCGTTGTCATGTACTGCTTCGCCAGCAACCGGCTCGTGTATGACAAGAAGGAATATGCCAACGATCTCAACGCTCTGCGAGAGTGGGTGAAGCAGTATTCTGACCGTCCGATGTATCTCTGGCTCTACTACACCTTCCCCGTCGAGGTTGCCAATAACGGCCAGTGGTTTTGTTTCCCCGGATACTTCGCTCACAAGATTGAAGAGCAGATGAAGCTGTTTCGGAAGTACAAGATGGGCGGCATGTTCCACTGCGGCTACGGACAGGAGGTGGAGGCATACGTCAGCTATCGCTTGATGGATGATCCAACCTTGAAAGTCGATGCGCTCCTCGACGAATACTTCAGACGGTACTACGGTGGGGCGGCAGGTCCGATGAAAAAGCTGTATCTGGCGATCGAGAAAACTTACTGCGACCCAAAGAGCTACCCGCCGGGATATCACGGGCATGAGTCCAAGCTGATTGCCTGGAATAGTCTCGGCACTGAAGGTCGGATGGCTCAATTCGGCAAACTCATGGCCCAAGCGAGAAGTCTCGCCGTGACCGAGGAAGAAAAGGAACGGATGAAGCTCTTCGACATGGCAACTTGGTCTTACATGGTCGCCGGTCAACAGCAACACCTCGCGCACAAGAATGCTCCCATTCCTTCCGTGCAAGTTCCGCGAGTTGGCGAGGCTCAAGGCGACCCCGCAAAGGTGGACTGGAAGAAATCCGTCGCTCTGGGAGGAAGCTGGTATGACCGAGGCCAAGATCAGCCCGCTGATAGACGTTTGTCCGGCCGCATCGCGCACGACGGGAGGTTTCTCTACATGGAGCTGACCGACCCTTGCGATACTGCCAAGCTGTCTGCCTCGCCCACCGTCTTCTGCTACGATGACTGGGAAATCTTCGTTGCGGCACAACGGGCGGAGCCGTATCGTCAATACGCCGTAGGGCCAACGGGGCTGACCATCGCGCTCTCCCATGGCGAAGTGAACTTCCGCCGGAACGTTGAGATGCCAGGCTACCCGCTGAAGGTCGTACCCGATACCTCAGCCGCGGATCGATGGATCTCACGTCTGGCTTTTCCCCTCGCTGACTTGGTGAAAGGCGGCGTTAGAACCGGCGGGAGGTTTTACATGAATATCCTCCGCGTCTCCGGCCCGGAGATCGCGAAAAAAGGCGGCATCGGTATTGACACGTGGATCTCGTATTGCTCGGTCCATGACGTGGATCGACTCGGCGAGGTCCAGTTGCTGGAATAGGTTCCGTCCTCGGCACGAGAGTCGTTTCAGGCCGTGGTACTCGAGGGTAGCCCGTGGGCAGTTTGTCGGGAACCCAAGGGGAGACCTGGTTGAGTTCCCCGGTGGCGTTTCGTATCCGAAGACGCGTTCCCAAGCCCTGAGAGAACCGCCTCCAGGACCGGTCGCATCCCAACCACACGCTTGGCCCGGATGATCAGGCTCCAGAGGAACTCAAGCTTTTTCCACCCTCCAGCGTAGGCGATGTGGCGGAGTCGCCCGTTCCAGTCCGCGTGGGTGGCAGCTCCTGAGAGGATTGAATTCCAACGGTAGAATTGCTCGTAAGACTTCCGGCGGCCTTCCTCCAGAGCCCCGGGGGACATCCTCGCCGGTGCGAAGACCGCGTGACGCGTGTCATACAAATCCCAGTTGCCGTGCAGCAGACGGCCTTGGGCTTGGAGTCGGCTGTAGAGGGGAGTTCCGGGGTACGGGGTTAAGACATGGAACGTGGCCGTTTCGATGCCTTGGGAGACCGCCCATTCGACCGTATGGCTGAACACCGACGCATCGTCTTCGTCCATCCCGTAAACGAAACTTCCATTGACCATCACCCCGAGGTCGTGCAAGCGACGTATCGCGACACCGTAGTCGCGGTTCAGATTGTGGCCCTTGTTTTGGTCACGGAGATTCGCGGAGTTGAGAGTTTCGAATCCGACGAACAGGCTGCGCAAGCCACAGGCAACCGCCTTCTCGAGAAGGTCAGGCTGGAGGACAGTTTTGACCGTTCCGGCCGCTTGCCAAAGTCTACCCATTCCCTGCATCCCGTCGAAGAGCGCAGACGCGAAGCGCGGATTGCCGAACAGATGATCGTCAAGGAAATAGAGGTGACGACCCGGCAGTCTGTCGATCTCGGCAAGCGCCTCGTCGACCGCCTGGGTGTAGAACGATTTTCCCCCCGCGTAAAAGGAGGAAATGTAGCAGAAGTCACACTTGTGGGGGCAGCCTCGTGATACGACGAGGGAATTCGGCACCAGATAAAGGGACCGCTTGATCAAGTCGCGGCGGGCCTTTGGTGCCCCGATTAAGGATCGGACGGTGGAGGTATAGATTTTGCCTGGTCTTCCGGAGCGGAAGTCGGCCAGGAAAGCGGGCCAGGTGTCTTCTCCCGGGCCCAGGAAGATCGTGTCGGCATGTTGGGCTGCTTCCTCGGGCAGGGAAGTGACGTGCAGCCCTCCAAGGGCCACGTGAGCGCCTTTCTTTCGGTAGTGGTCGGCGAGAGCGTAGGCGCGGTTCGCAGCCGAGATGTATACCTGAATCACGACAAGGTCCGGCTCGTCGTTCAGGTTCAACTTCTCTACGTGCTCATGCTGAAGGTCAACCTCGTCTTCGTCCCTCAAGTATCCGGCCAGGGTTGCCAACCCGAGAGGCGGGAACAGGGAGTACTTGATGGGACGGAAGAAGGGACTCGTCGCTTCGGTCAAGGCTGGCAGGATCATCTTTACTTTCATGTTGTTTCTCCTCCGAAAATAGCGTTTGTAGTAGTGGGGTTAATAGCACGGGTGCCGGTGGGTAACGTGCGATGAATCGCACTACTACAAACGTTCTGGCATTTTCACCGCGACGTGGCGACGACGAGTCGGCATGAATGATTCCCTTGAAAATAACATTCAACACGTCATTGCGAGACTCCGTTCCTCGCAATGACATTTTCGCCTTGCGCGGTGCGAAGCCGCGCATGGATGATTCCCTCCACGATCTTGACGTGAGGCAGGAGGTCCTCACCACGAAGCCCTGGCGAGCCAGGTCACGGCTTTCGCCAACTCAAGTCGACGGTGATGCTGAACTCATCGCCCGGCTGCACATCGCAGTAAGTGAGCCGGTCACCGCCACGGAATCCCCGGGAATCCTCCACCTTGAGTGTCAACGGCACGACGCCGGGCGTCCCACTGAGGACGTGGGTCTTGGCTCCGGAATCGTTGCGCAACAGCTTCCCTCGAAAGAACCAGGAATCCCCCGAGCGATTGACGGCGCGGAAGTATTCGTGGGGAGTCAAGCTGCTGAGCGAGGTGTCGTCGTCAGGCATCTCGTCTATCTCGCCATGACCTAACAGGAAGGTCTGTTCTTCGACCGAGACGCGAGTCCCCTCCGCCGTTCGTTCCACGCGCGCAACGTGGTAGCAGGTGTTGCGAGAGTACGCGGGGCGAGAGAAGGCAATCCTCCGTGCTGTCAGGCTTCCGTCCGCCGGCAGCTTCGCCGAGGTGAGCAGAACGCCTCTGTCGAAGTCCACCTCCTTCACCGTTCCAGTCAGCTCTGCGACAGGAACGCCGAACTTCCTGCCGAAACCCTCGAAGCGAGTCGCCTTCGTCATGTCGAGATGCAGAAGACGGCCCTGTGCATCAACCCGTGCGCGAGCGAAAGCTCCGGTGAAACTGACGCCCCCCCATTTCAGACGGGCTGTCGGGACCAGCGAGGAGAAGACGTAATCCGTCTCGCCATTGGACAAGACGATCTTGAGGGCGATAGGCTGCGCCTCGTATGAAGCCCCCGTGACAGGCAGCCTCTCAAGGCTGACGACGGGGCTTGCGACTTTCGCTTGCTTCTCACGTGTAACCTCCTCCTTGCTTTTGAAGACCAGGGACTGGATCCCCATCCAGAAGTTCCCCGCCCCAGTCGCTGACTGCTCCCCTCCGGAACCGGAGACGATACGGACTCCGAACCGGTGCGTTCCCGCGGTCAAGTGCGCTTCTCCCAGCTCAACCTCCGCTGCCGGGCCGGATACCTCAGCGGTTCCATTGATCACCGGGCCGATCGGTTTGTCATCGAGCAGAATCTGAGCGCTGCCATATCGCGGAGAATTGTACGGGCGCAGGACAACCGTGTAGTCACCCTCCTTCCGGACGGTGCGTTCAAAGGTCATCGTATCCCCCACCGCGGATCCCTTGTATAGCAGCAGCAAGTCGGAGGCGTCGATCATCTTGATTTCGCCGCGGTCGGCCCGGGCAGTTTTTGCGATGTCCGAGGCTTTCCATTCCTCTCCGTACTGCCGCGGCGCGTAGGCCGACACGACGGAGGCAAAAGAACTGCTCAGGGAACCGGCTCCGTCCACGGACTTGCGGCGCGCGATCACGTAACGGGCCTTCGGATGGGTCGGGTAGATTCCAGGGGCTCTGGCAGTGATCACCTCGGTTCCCGGCTGGGCGGCCATCAGCAGTCGGAGTCGAGTCTTCGATGCATCACTGAGAGTCCATTCCGCTTGCCAGGCTTTCTCGGTCCGGGCCCTCTGCGGCCGGACGAGAAAGCCATACCCGTTTCCCGGAGGCGGATTCCAGTAGGGCTTGTTCGGATTCCCGCTCAGGTCTCCGTCATTCAGTTGTTTGTCACCCCACGAGAGGTCGGGGCCGGCGAGAGAACCCGGTTCCTCCGGCCCCAGCGAGACACCTTCGACCGTTGCGTTCTCGGTAAATGAGTGGAAGACGTAGTCGTGCTGCTTTCCACCCACAACCCGGAAGATATCGAGGAGATACCTGTCTGCTCCCTCGCCCATCAGCGCACAGGTCCGGCGGTAGGTGGTTAATCCCTGCTCCGCATAGCTCGCCTCAGAGGAAGCTTCCATGACTTTGCAGGTGGGATGATCCATGAACAGGTGAAGGCTGCCTCCGCTACCGGAGGAGCCGCCTTGCGACTTCTCATCCACAACCACGAGGTTGTGGCTCGCCGTCTGACGTGACCAGCCGACTTGGGTGTGGGTGCTGCCGAGGCCGTAGCCGAGGTCGTAGGTCACCTCGTAGCCTGACGCGAAGTAGTTGAGGTTCAGGTCGTCCTGATGACCGTGGTTCAGGGAAGGACCGAAGCGAAGCAAGGCTGCTTGCGAGTCCTGTCCGCTTCCGCCGCGCAACAGGCCGAAGCCTTTCTGCCCGACGAAGTCGGACTCCATGAGTCGGCGTTTCCAGACAGGTGGAAGATCGGTCCCTCTGCCTGCTGCGGTTTCTGACGATTCCACCGCGTGGAACAACAGCCATCGCTTCTCCCCGGAACCTGCCCGCGCTTTCTCCAGGTCGCGGTTCAACCAGCGGAGCAGCGTCTCGAGCTCCTTGCGCCTTGCCGGATCGCTCACTCGTGCGAGTTGATACTCCAGCAGATCGCTGTCGCGCCGGGAAGAGGGACGGTCGGTCGGAACAATCCGCGACGTATCCGGCGCATCATCGCCATACCGCGCCACGTGACCCGCGCATTGAATCGCGAGATTGGGGAACAGGAAGAAGCTCTGGAACTTGGGGTTGTCATAGAGATTGAGTCCGCTCGGATAGACGATGCCGCGGTAGTTGTGAAGCGGCTCGGAAAAGGTCAGGTAGAGGCTGCGGGTGTGGTCGGAGTACATCTGCGACACTTCGAAGTAGTGCCCGTTCCGGTCAACGTTGTTCTCCAGCATGGCAAGGATGCCGAAGGGCCCCGTCGTCGCCCAGCGGACGTATTCAGGAATCCCGAGGCAGACTCCCACCGCGAGGCAGCCGCGAAGGTAGTCCGCCTCTCCGTTGTGTAAACCCCCGTGGAGGCTCTGCTCATAGCAGTACTTCGCCCCGTTGAGCAGCAGGTTCTCCTCGATGTTCTGCCTGCGGCTCATCCCCTGGCAGACCGATGGGGCATCGAGCGACTTGCTGGCGTAGATCTGGTCGTATTGGTCCACGTAGTGTACCAGCACCCGCGCCACCTGATACCAGGGGCGATTGAATCGACCGCTCGGCGGATTGGAGGGGTAGTCCCAGCTTCCCTTGTCACAGGAAGGATAGATATTGGCGAACCCATCGAGGAGGACCGCGCACTTCTCGGCATAGCGGTCGTCTCCGCTGAGGGTATAAGCGTAGGCGAGGTTGTCAGCCGCGCGGAACTCGAGTTGCTCCACAACCCACGCGTTGTACGAACCGACAAAGTAGTGGATACGGCCGTCTTTGCCGACGAACCCAGTGCCGGTATCGGGA
>JACQGJ010000419.1 GCA_016199605.1 Armatimonadota bacterium
ACGCTGAAGCGATCCGGCGTCTAATGCCGAAGAATTCACGAAACGATGCACTGCCTGAGGGTCGCTTCCCGCCGTGTGTCCGGCCTTCCTCATTTTTTGACCAAGATCAACAATTCACGCAAACATTTTTGACTTCGGTAGAAAATTCCGGTATGATGTTGCCATGCTGGAAAGGACCTTGCACAGGCACATACTCGGCGACCTGGAAGACAAGATGGTCTTCATCGGTGGAGCGCGGCAGGTGGGGAAGACGAGCCTGGCGCTGCACCTCGCGGAAACCGAGTTCCCGCTGCATGACTACCTCAACTGGGACGCTCGTGAGGATCGCAGGCGGATTCTGCGCGCTGAGTTCACAGGGGATGCTCGCATCGTTCTCTTCGACGAGGTCCACAAGTATCGGGACTGGAAGAACTACCTGAAAGGTCTCTACGACAAGCACCATTCCGACTTCAGGATTCTGGTGACAGGGAGCGCCCGACTGGATGTCTACCGTCGCGGCGGCGATTCACTGATGGGACGGTATCACTACCACCGGCTCCATCCATTCTCCGTGGCGGAGTACCTGGAAGGGGACAACTCGCCCCAACCTGCCTCGGAGATTTCCTTTCCCCAACCCGGGAACAAAGCGAGCGAAGCGTTGGAGTCTCTTCTGAAGTTTGGCGGTTTCCCGGAACCCCTGGTGAAGCAGAGCGAACGCACCCTTCGCCGATGGCATCACGATCGCCTCGACCGGCTCGTTCGCGAGGATATCCGCGACCTGGAGAATCTGCGCGACTTGTCTGCATTGGAGGTGCTGGTTGACCTCCTGCCTTCCCGGGTGGGATCGCTGCTGTCCCTCAATTCCCTCAGAGAGGACTTGCAGGTCGCACACAAGACCGTCGATCACTGGCTGGAGGTGCTCGAACGCTTTTACTACCACTTCCGCGTCTATCCCTACTCCGACAACCGGATTAAGTCTCTGCGGAAAACTCCCAAACTCTACCTCTGGGACTGGTCAGAAGTGGAAAGCCCGGGCGCTCGATTCGAGAATCTTGTGGCTTCCCACCTTCTGAAGTTGTGCCATTTTCTTAACGATACAGAAGGCTACCGGACTGAACTCTACTACCTGCGCGACATCGAGGGCAGAGAAGTCGACTTTCTGGTCTCCGAAGGTCGAAAGCCGTGGTTCGCAGTCGAAGTCCAGGCCTCCGCCCAGGAGACGGCTGGCACATTGAACTATTTCGCCCAGAGGCTGAAGATTCCCTTCCTCTTTCAGGTCGTGATGGACAAGGGCATTGATGTGCGGAGGGGTGAGGTTCGGGTGATGAGTGCAGAGAAGTTCCTGGGGGGGTTGGTGTGAGTCGAGTTATGCAACAGCACAGGTGATCGGGTAGAACCACGCATTCCGAAAGAGCTCTGGGGAGTCATCCTGTGGTATGCTTTCACGAGGACTGTGCCAGCAAGTGCCCCGGGAACGGGCGTGTTCCCGTTGTGAGCGGAACAATTTCCTCCGGCAAGGCCTTCACCTCCTGCGGAGCGATGCCATCATGTATCAGCCCTCTCCATTTCCCCATTGTCGCTGTCACCGTTTTCCGCCACGGCCCGGAATTCTTCAAGGACTTGGTCGGGCGTTTTTCTGCCGCGGGAGGTGCGGTCAAAGTCGGCGTCGAAACTGACGAGGGTTAGAGCATATCTCTCTGCCACCGTGTATTGGTAAGCGTCGTCGAAGTCAAGCCTGTAATCTCCCGCCGCCTCGATCACGTTCGACAACTCAGTTGTTGTCAGCCTTGTCTCGATTACCCCGCCATTAGTGATCAAATCATTGACCGATTTGACAAACGTATCTGCCATGTTCCGCCGGAGAAGGTAAACCCCCAGAGAGTGGATCGAGAAATCAGAGAAAGCAAGACTGCTCTCCGTGGCAGCCAAGCAGGAGGACGCCATGTTGGCTCTCGGCTGCGCCGAACGGATGCGGTCAAGAGCTTTGTCTGATCAGATGGCGTGGCGGAAGGTGGACATGGCAGTTCGAGTGCCGAAGGCGTTGCAGAAGCGATTCGATTATCTGCGGACACAAAGACAACAGGTCTATGCCCTGCTGCAACAGACCACCGGTCTCCCCACCTGCTCGACGCTTCTGACAGGCAAGGACGCGACGAAGGAGAAGTTCCTGAAAGCGGCGAGCAACTGCGACGTGCTGCACATCGCCACACACGGCTACGCCGATCCTGACGTGCCGGAGTTCTCGGGGTTGTTGCTCTCTTCACCGCAAAGACGCGAAGACGCAAAGGAAACAGTAGAAGAAACAGGACTTGATGTCCTGACCGCGCAGGAGGTTTTCCTGACGCCGTTGCAGGCGAAGCTGGTCACCCTGTCCGCGTGTCAGACCGGGATCGGCAAAGACGTGGAGGGCGAAGGCGTGCTCGGTCTTACCCGCGCCTTCCTTTATGCTGGAGCGAAGGAAGTGGTTTGCAGCCTGTGGTCCGTCTCCGACGAGAGCACCAGCAAGCTGATGCAGCAGATGTATGCCGGGATGCAAAAAGGAATGCCGGTGGAAGCAGCGATGCAGGCGGCGCAACTGACCCTCCTCAAAGACCCGAAAACCAGCCACCCCTTCTACTGGGCCGCGTTTGTGGATGTGAAGGGACCGAGGTAAGTAGAAGGTGGAATACGAAGGCGGTGGTTTGCGGTCTGGGCAGGGAAACCCTCTGGTAGAACCGGGGCTACCGAACGTTCTAACCCACAACCACTTCAAGCCCGGCGCGCTCGGCTGCTTCCCGAGTGCCGCGGACGACCACACAGGGCGACTCCCTTTGTGCCTCCAGGGCCTTGCGCACTTCCTCGCGAGTAAGCTGGTAAAGAAAGGAGCCATCGCTTCTAAGGACACATTCACCCACAGGCAGCAGCCCTCGGTCGGTTCGGCACAAGGCGGCTACGCGCCAGACATCTTTTTCAGAATCGTGTTCCGGAACGCCGGGGGTCATCAAATGGCCAATATGGTCCAGCAGGTAGTCGCGCACCTGTTTACGGATTCTTTCGGACAGGTTTGCTATCTCGGCGGTCGACATATTATCACCCCTCTAAAATCGTGCTCGGTCCACGACCACAGAAAGTCCCCTCTCCTGATGCGTCGATTCGGGCCCAAGGCCGGATCATGGACATGGTGGTAATCCTCGTCCTCACCAATCACAACCACAAAGTGGGGTGCCCCCAGGGAGATTCCGAGCGAGGCTCCGATATCGATCATCACGACAACGCCATTTCTTTCCTCAAGCGCCTGCGAGAGATTTCGCATGGGTTGCGCCCGGTCAACGAGTGCTGCGCTCGCACCCAACGCCGTGGCTGCCGATACAAGGTCGGACACCGTGCAACCGTATGCCTCACACTGGCAAAGCTCCTCAAGACGTTTCTCCTCGCAAGAGATTCCCAGCGGCTCCAAGACCATCCGTAGACACGCAGGCCCACAGGTCGATTCGGACGACTGCACGAAATACGGTACCCGCAGCATGGGACATTGCCCGCCTGCTCCCTCTTGTCTGAACGTCAAAGGCGTTTCTCGGTTAGGATTCGCTCGCCTTTCCAGATCCCGAGTTCCATCGGTGCTATGATAGCAACCAGTGGAGGTCATGTCAAAGGGAGAAGCAGCGAAAGGTCTACCTGATGTGGGGCAGTTGCACGCAGGCAGTGCCGAGAGTATAATGCCGCGGCAGTTGCAGGACGTTTCTCCGGAGGTGATTCGCATGACAGACTCTCGTCGTTCCCACGCGACGGTTCATTTCCCGACGCCTCCGGGCGAGCCATCACTCCTCGCTGTCCTTCTGCTCCTTGCCGCTCTTGCTCCCCTGCTCCCTTTCCCCCGTTCTCACCTTCTCCCGCGCGCCCAGGCTGCAGTTGACGGTAAGGACCTCGACTCCCTCAAGCAGTTCTTCCGGAAGGACCCCGCCACCGCCTTCGAGAAGTCGTGGAAGATGTTCCAGGAGCCGTCACACCATTGACAGGCGCACAAGAGGTGGTTGACAGTTGGGCTGTACGGAGCATACACTACCGCCGAAAGGAAAACACAAAGACCCCTTCATCCGTTGCTCTCAAATCCTCACGCGGTGTGGCGCCCCCTGCATCTCGGCCAACCCCGTTGGCCAAGCTCCGTCAGGAAGTGGACGAGTTGCGTCGAGCGCCGGACGAGACACAGAAAGAGCTGGCGTATGTCGTTGCCCAACTCAAACTCTTCAAGGAGGCGATTTCCATAGAAACTGTTGAGTTGCGCCAGGTTTCCCCAAGCCAACTCAAAGACGAAATTCGCTCCCTCATGGCTGACGGCAAGGTCCGGTTCGAAGACGAAATCGCCGATGCTTGGCAAGTTGACGTTCTCGACGTTCTGCGCGCACTGGACGATTTGGAGACCGGAGGGGAGATTGAAACACCATGAGCGCCAAACCTGCCGTGCCGATTCCCGCTGGTCTGAATATTCACCGTGAGGAAGGGGACGCTTTGATGGCGGAGGTTGTCCTCGGACGTTCTCGGAAGGTCCGTCTGAGAGTCGTGCAAGGAAGCGGCGCGCATAAGACCCACGAATTGCGCTGCGAGGGCGACGTGCTCTGCTGGATTCGGAAGCCGCGTCGGGCCGTGGGAGCCGCCACACCTACTGAAGACGCGTCACTGAACCCGTAACGGCTGTCGGGCCACTCTTGCACTCGCCTTCGATCTTTGCCGGGAGGTAACTTGCATGTCGTTCCACCCTTACCGTAGACGCTTGTTTCTGTCGGTGTTGCTCCTCTGCTCCCTGTCTCCCCCGCTCCCTTTCTCCCTTTCTCCCCCGCGCCCACGCCGCCATCAACCCCGCCGACCTCGACGCCCTCAAGCAGCTATACCAGAAAGACCCCGCCAAGGCGTTCGAGAAGTCGTGGAAGATGTTTCAGAAACCCCGGAAGGAGGGGGACGTACAGGGGATGATGGAGATAGTCCGGGTGGTGCAGCCGGCGGCCGAGCGTTGTCTGTACTGGCGCGTGCTTGAGGACATGGCGGAGGCTGCTGTGCCTGCCGCGCAGGCGGCCGCGCAATGGGAGTCCTTGGGCGACCTGTACATGGCCTACTGCGCCGACCCAGATCCCCCGCTGAACAGCATGGCCGCTACGCTCCGGACGGCATCCGGCGAGCGCACTTCCTGCGACTTGCCGACGAGGCGTATGCAAAGGCCGGCAAGCATGACACGAAGGCCCGTTTCGGGTTGGACGAGTTCGAGAGGCGGGGAGACCTGCGCCGGATCGATGCGGTGAGGGCCGCAGCCGAGCCGTGGACGACGGACTACTTCACTGCGCAGAATCCGGGACCGAAGTGGGGAGCGCGGCTGGTGGCGGTTGACAGGCTGCTCTGGGTGGGCAGAGACTCCGAGGCGGCCTCCCTTCTCGGACAACTGCTGCGGGACTGGCTTCAGGAACAGCCGAACGATGCGGCAGAAAAGGAAGCTCACGAGTGGACACTCCAGGAGGCGGCTTACCGGCTGGGTTTTCGTGGCAGCGAGTCGCTCATCCCACTATTCGCGGAAGCGATAGCCAAGCCAGGGACATCCACCGGCATCCTCGACGCAGTGGCCCAGGGCTGTTCCCGGCTGTGGGGCGGCCGCAAGGACCTGGCGTACCAAGGGGTCGATTGGGTACTCATGCAAGCGCCGTGGAAGGAACATCACCGGCTGCAAGTCTACGGCTACTTTGCGCGGAAGCTCAGCCGCTTCGGCCGTACGCGCGAGGCGGACAGGTTGCTGGAGACATACGCGGTTGCGTTAGGGAATGCCAAACCCGCAGACCGTCACGGCTACGCCGCCTTGATAGCCGGTCTCAGGTCCGATACACCGCCGGCTTTGCGTCGGGCGATGGTGGAAATCCATTTCTCATACATCCTCGCTCGCGGCAAGGAACCATACGCGGACTGGGTGCGCGAGTGGACAAAGGACGTGCTTTGGAGTAATGCGCCTCCCGATCAGCGCCGTGTCTGGTTTGTCGAGACGGGTTTGCAGTTGTTCAACCTGAGCGTGACCGCACCGGCGGCGGCTACGTACACGCCGGCGCACGGGGTCGCCGATGCAGCCTGGTTCCTGGAGGAGGGCGGTCGGAAGGACTTGGCGGAGCAGGCCAGGTCCATAGCGGCTGCCATGGCGAAAGGGGACAAGGGAGTTCTCTTTCAGTGCGCACTGAACGGGGCTGAGTCTGCGGCCCGCGACAAACGATGGGAGGATGCGGAGCAGAAACTGGAGGCGGCGCTCGCCGGTCAGTCTCCAAGCGCAGACGTCCTGCGGGCAACGCTCGTGCTGGAGCAAGCGAAGCGCGGCCTCGGCAAGGCGGCGGAAGGTGACGCCTGCCGCAACAGGGCGCTGGCGCTCGTCGACCAAGTGGGTCTGCCAGCCGGGGAGCGGCTCAGGTACCTCACGGACTTCGCCTCACAGGCTCGGAACGATGCCGAGAAGACCCAACTATTGGAGAGGGCGAAGGCAGCCGGACAAAGCGCCGGCCTGGACCTGATGGTGGACAAACTGAACCAGCAGCTTGCCGAACTCGCCTTGGGTAGCGGCAACCTGGCGGGGGCGAAGCAGGCGCTTCTCGCCCGCGTCAACCAGCAGGAAGCCCAACGCGACCGCCTCGCCTTCGACCCGCTTCTGCGGCAGCAATGGTTTGCCGACAACCTCTCTTCCTATCGCAAGCTCTTGTCTGTCGCCGCGAAGCAGGAGGACGCCATGCTGGCCCTCGGCTGCGCCGAACGGATGCGGTCAAGAGCTTTATCTGATCAGATGGCGTGGCGCAAGGTAGACATGGCGGTTCGACTGCCGAAGGG
>JACQGJ010000416.1 GCA_016199605.1 Armatimonadota bacterium
CGGCACCACCCGCGCCGTTCTCCAGGGGCAGGACGGCCTGCTCGGGGCGGCCTTCGCGGGCCTGGAGATCAAAAACCTCCGCAAGGTGCAGGTCAAACTCACGAACACCTTCTTCAACGCGTTCCACTTGCGCGGGCCCGGTTTCCATGTGCCGGAACGACCGAACTCGCGCAACTTCGCAGGGATCGTGGTGGACTACCACACCCCCGCCGGCTACACCAAACGCGTCAGTCTCGCGACCGGTGTGTTGCACCGGGAGTGCAGTTCCACGTATCCGGACTGGGGCCGCGCTGCGTTGGCCGATGACAGCCGCGACCTGGGCTTGGCATTGATCGAAGGGCCGGAGAAGACCTTCGCCCTTGACCTCCAGCAGTACGCGCCCCCCGACTGGGATGGACAAGTCTGGTTCAGCGTGGGCAGCGACTGGGTGTGTGCCAATCGCAGATTGCAGCTCGAAATCCTCGCCGCGAACGACGCCGTGACGGGCGAGTGCCTCAGCGGCACAGACCCGAGGGCCTTTCGGGCAGCCTACGAGAAGCCTCGCACACTCACTGTGCCGCGTTCCCCCAGCGGTATCATCATAGACGGTCTTCCGTTTGAGGAGTGGTGGAAGGGGGCGGCCCGGACGGATGACTTCTTCCTGCTTGGCGGCGAGGGCATCTCCAAAGCCAAGACCAGTGCGATGGTGATGTACGACGACGTTAACCTTTACGTGGCATTCCTATGCTACGAGCCTGACCGCCGCAAACCGTTGATCATCGGTGGGCCGCCGTGGGATGACGACGAGGTGGAGGTCTGGATTGATGCCGACGGCGACCAGAAGACCTTCCGGCAGGTCATTCTCAACGCCGCCAACGGGAAGATGGAGTACTGGGAGAGCGGCCCCGGCCCCATCGGCGCCACGACTGCGGTGCACGTCGTCGAGGGTGATTCGTGGATGGTCGAGATGGCCATTCCCTTCGCAGGGCTTGGCGTCCAACCGCCGAAACCGGGAGACACGTGGCGTCTCAGCCTCTGTCGGGGACGTCCCCCGCGGCGGCAGAACCCCACCCATGAGTTGATCGTCTGGGCGCCGTTGGGAGCGGGAGGTTTCAAAGACCTGGCGACCTTCGGCAAGCTGGTCTTCAGATAGACCGAGCAGGAAGACCACCGAATGGACAAAAAGCAATCGCTTGAGCGAGTGCCGGGAGATGTCCCTCCGGATCCGTATGGAGCGGTGGAGTTCCTGTCCGAGGCGAAGGCGCGTCTCCCGGTCTCTTTGTCGCCGAGGTACAGCAGGAGGTGATATAATCGCTCCGTAGTTGGCGGTGATACCGTGAATGCTGTCTTGGGGAAAGAAGTGGACGCCGTTGTCAGAGCGGGTCTCTGCCGTACCCGGGAGGAGGCAGTGGGAGCGGCTATGAACCTTCTCTTTGCCGTGCGTCCGGCTGTACGCCTGGAGGCGGCCATCGAGCTCTTTAGAGAGGGCGAAGTGTCCCTATCGCGGGCGGCCGAAATGGCGGGAACGGACTTCATCACTTCCCGCAGACTGCTTGCCGGCGTCGAATGAAACGATGGCATTCAGAGATAACAGAAAGGCTCCGGAGGCCTACCACGCTGCAGGAGGACTGACATTGCAGACCTCGCTCGTAATGCGAACCGGCGCACGCATCGTCGTGATCTGCGCAATTGCCACGAGCTTGCCCCCGCTCCGCAGCAAGGGTTTCGCACAGTCGACACCCTCCGTCCGCGCGCCTGGGACGGCGCTTGCGTTCAGCGCCGTGAGTGATGGCAAGACAGACGCGACCGCGCCCCTGCAAAAGGCCATTGATTCCCTGAAAGGCGGCGGGGTCCTTACCGTTCCCGCTGGGGTCTATCGTATTACCCGCTCTCTTCGAGTGCCAAGCCGGGTGCGGCTTCAGGGGGCAGGCGTCGCTACAGTGATCCGAGCGGAAAAGGGAGACGCCCTCGTCCTTGAGGGTCGGGATGCCGACCTTGGAGCGTTGACCGCCGACGTGGAAGACCGTACGCTGACAGTCACCGATGCCTCGAAGGTCCATCCGGGTGACTGGGTTGCCCTTCATAACGGTCTTCCCTATGACTACACCAAACCCAACGAACCGAAGGACCCGGGAACCCAACAGGAAGTATTCCGCGTCCTGACGGTCCAAGGCAACCGTATCACTCTGGATCGCGAGCCGTGCTTCGCTTACCGGAAGGGCAGGAAAGCGAAAGCAGCCAGGCGTGAGCATATCGTCGCGGCGGCGGTGTCCGACCTGACAATCGAGTCCGCTCCGGGAAAGCGCGCGGTCTATGCAAACCTGGCCCGCAACTGTGTGATCGAGCGAGTCGTGGTCGAGGGACGCGGCAAGGGCGAAGGGCTGCGGATCAACCAGAGCGCCTTCTGTGCCGTTGACCGTTGCGTCGTACGCGACACGGTTGGTTCGACGGCCCTTTTCATAACCTACTGGTCGCACGGCTGCCGCATCACGAACAACCACATCGAGCATCACGACATCAACGCCGCGGGCGATGGTCTGATCCTCCTTTACTTCGGCTGCAACAACAACGTGGTGACGGGCAACACCCTCCGCAACTCGCCCTCTACGAAAACCGAGATTCACGGCATTTGTGTGCACACCAAGTCGTATCAGAACGTCGTCGCGAACAACTCGGTTTCGGGCGCGGCTTTCGGTTTGAGCACCGCTTTCGGTTCCTTCGACAATGTCTTCACTGGCAACACGCTGACCTCCTGCACGCGGGGGATAAGCCTCATTGACGATCGCCGTTCGGTGGTCACCGGCAACACGCTACGCGCCTGCGGCAACCGTGCAGACACGACCGCTCATTCCATCACGGTTTCGGGAAGTTACGACGGGCTGATTGCTCAGAACAACCTCTCAGCCGGACCGCAGAATGGGGTTTACTTCTACACCAAGCCCTCGTCGGGTTTCACCATTTCGGACAATCAGATCATCGACCCTGGCGGGAGTGGCATCAACATCGAGCCACAAGCTTCCGACATAACGATTCGCGGGAATCGCATCATCAATGCCGGAGCGCGCGGCATTACCAATTACCCTTCGTTAACTGGCGCTATCTGTGATAACATCATCCTCCGATGTGGAGACGATGGCATCTACCTCTCCCAGTTCAACGGAGGCTTGCTGCGGGGGAATCGTGTCGAGGAAGCCGGTGGGCACGGAATCGTCTTGACGGAGAGCGCGGGTAACCTGATCACCGACAACATCATTCGCAACTGTGCGGGCTTTGCTTTCTTCTTCAGCAACGATGCCAACAGCCGGTTCAACTCGATGTCCAACAACCTTCTGGTCGGCAACAAAAGAGGGCGCTTCGAGTTGCCACTTGTCGAGCCGCCGGACACAACCCTTGAGTTTCCCGAGGGGTTCAAATTGTACAATACCGATCCCTCGGCTGGCGCTCCCCTGGGTTGGCGCTGCATCGCCTCGGGACCCGGAAAACGAGCCAACTGGCGAGCGTTGGTGGGTGCGGCATACGGAAAGTAGAACGCTGCACGCCGCAGAGAACGAAAACAGGGCAAAACCACTATTTTCAAGGGAATCACAAAACCAAGCGGAGGTGAATGAACCGATGTACATGTCTCGCGTACTTTCTACAGTTTGGCTGATTGTGTTGGCTGCCGGTTGGATACTCGTGGCCGGGATTCAGGCCGACGAGCTCGAAGACGACCACTCGCTGGTCACGACCTTCGAGACACCGCACACGGTCTGGGCGAAGCCCTACGCCGGAAAGAAAATGCGCCTTTTGTATTTCACCAGTGTCCCCTTCTCTGGTGTGGACTACTGCAAGGCGCGCCAGATGGTTGAGCTGATGCAGCGGTTCGACATGGAGGCTCAGGCGGTTTACTGGGCGCAGATTGCCGACTCCAGCCAGTACCAGTGGCACGGCGATGCCGCGGGCCTGCGGCGTCTCCTTGAACTGCTGTCGCAGCCTTTCGACTGCTACTTCTTCGATCGCGTGCC
>JACQGJ010000417.1 GCA_016199605.1 Armatimonadota bacterium
CGCTGGCGAGCTCCTTCGAGTTGCTCGCGCGCGGACAGAACATCGCCATGGTTCTGAAAGGCAACTCGAAGGCTGTCCAAGAGCGTAAGCGGCCGATCGGGTGAGGGTTCGGGAGGGGGCGCCGTCTCTGCGGCATGAGCAAGTTCTGCGATTGCTATCAGCCCAACCACCAGAAATCGTGCGATCGTCCCTTTCACTTACCCCTCCTGTCCTTCGACTATTGCAGGTCCGTCTTCTCGACGACCTGCTGAATGATATTGTTCAACAAAAGTTTCCCAAAGCTGAAAATCCCAGCAGTTTTTGGACACCTGAGCAGTGGGAGAGGACTTCTGCTCCTTGAGCATTGGTGCCAGATTTGCTTTTCCCTCGTAGATTTGTTATCTACAGGAGGGGTTGTCGGTTTCCAACCCCTTCAAGATAGCAGACATCGAGGCAATCGTCATGGCAAGAGACAAAGCAACCCCCCAGATTCGGTTTGTGGTAGACGAAGCGGAAGTAACCCCCACCCCTCAGGCTTCGGCAGTGATTGTACAACGGCTGTTTCAGCAGCTTGGGCTGGATTCCTTGCTTGCGGAATTGGGTTTGGAGAAGCAGCACGGGGTTTCGGCGGAAGACGTGGTGCTGGTGCTTCTCTTGTTCAGTTCCTACGGCGTGGATTCGGTAGCCAAGCTGGGAGAAAAGGCGCAGAAGGATAAAGCCTTGGCGGAAATCCTGCCTGACGTGAAAGCGATCACGGGAAAAGTGATCCTGTACTTTGAGAACCATGCTCCCCGGCAATGGGAACAGTTGCTGGATGCGTGCCTGCAACGAATGCAGCAGGAGCTTCGGTTCGTTTCTCAGGCTACGGGCATCCTGGCGTTGGATGATTCGCCCCTGCCCAAGACGGGTAAAAAGATGGAGAACATCGGTGTGATTTACGATCACACTCAGGATCGCTATGTTTTGGGGTACGTTCTGGTTTCCACGTTTTACGCCGACGAGAAGAAAGGTTACCCGGTCAACTTCCAGTTTCGCCTGGTCAGTGAAGAGGAGCGACAAGAGTTGGAACAGCAACGACTCAGGAAGGCGGCGGAGATTGACCTTCGGTGTAAGGGTTCGTTGGTGCAGTGGGTTGAGTTGCTGGAGCGAGAAGGACACAAGCCGGAGTGGGTAGAGGTTTCGGGAGCGAACCTGGAGGCTGGAACGCTCCGGGCTCTGGACGAGTCGAACTCTGCGAGTTCGCAGGAGGTGAGCTGGCTGGCTTTGCCCAACAGCCGGACCCCCTTGCTCAACGGCTCGGGGAACCGCTGGAAGTGGGACGAGTTGTGTCGCGTCGCCGTGCGACGACAGCCGGTGGTTCTGGAGACAGAAGGTTTGAATCTGCACTGTAAAACCGTTGTCTTGCAAGGCTATGAAGAGGTCGATTTTATCGCCGTCACGGATCGGGGCGGCAATTCCCTGGGCTTTTTTCTGCATCGCAAAGGGAGTTGCCTGGCTCGCAGTCAGCACGTTCTGGCCTATCTGGCGAGACGGGAACCGAAGGATAGCAATAAGTTGAAGATTGCTCTCGACTTGGTGACCCGCGCGAAGACGAGCGGGATAGCTGCCAGAACAGTGGCGTGCGACGCCTGGTATTTTGTCCTCTGGTTTGTGAGCGAGTTGAGGCAGATCGAGGGGATCGATCGGGTTGTGAGCAAACTGAAAAGCGATGAGACGGTGCTGGTGGGCGGACAACCCGGACGCGTCGATTCCCTTTGGGAGCAGGTGGCGTTGCGTCACCAGCGCGGACAGTATCGCCAGATTGGGTCTCTGGTCGTGGAGTGGCCGGGCTGGGGTCCGATCAAGTGCGTGTTTGTACGGGAACTGGACACGTGCTTTCGGGTGCAAGCCCAGTATGTGCTGGTCTGCACGGATATCTCCTGGTCCAAGGAGAAGATTCTGCGAGCTTACAAACTGCGCTGGGCAATTGAGGTTTTCTACCGCACCGCCAAACAGCGCTTTGGTCTGGACGCCTTTCATCACCGTATTTTTGCAGAGATTGTTTGCCATGTAACCTTGCGAACTCGCAGAGTTCGAGTATTCCTGGCTTACTGTTTGACGGCAGCCTCAAAACAGATGAACGAGACGTTGCTGGCGCTCAATATCTGTCAGATCATTGATCTGTATCTCCGCGCCCTGGTGCGGCTGGAACGCGTGAAGGGAGAACTGTACGTCTTTGTCAGTCCAACGTTTGCTTCCGCCTTCGGTGTGCCGTCCTGACAGAGGGACGGTGGGGAGAGATTCAGCTTGCACACAACGGCACAGGAGCACGTGCGGCGCTCCGGGCTTTGGGTCAGTTTGCTGCATGACGCGATGAAAGGGGTTCGCCGTCTGTTTCTTATGACTGGATCTCAACTTGATAGGGCAGAGGGACATCAAAAAAGCCCCTCATGCCCCTGAAGGCACCGATTTTACCGCAGGTTTGGGAAACTTTTGTGTTCAACTCTTCAAGCGTAGCCAACATGCACTTGCGCTTCCGAGCTACGCCCCTATCTCTGCGACGATCTGGTTCAAGCGTCGACCGTATTCGAGGTAGGAGGAGTAGAGTTCTTCCGGCGCCGAGGTCTTGCCCTCGTGAACGATGGCAGCGATGTGGGGTTCGATCGAGAGTCCTCCGTCGTAGCCAGTGTCCTTCAGGTCTTTGATGATGTCGGCAACCCGGGCCTGTCCCTCGCCGACGTAGACGAACGACGCTTTGCCGTCCTCGATCCTTCCGTCTTTAATGTGTACGTAAACGATGTGCTGCCGCACTTGCTTGTAGTAATCCATCGTGTCCTGTCGATGGTGGATGGTGTTCCCGGTGTCGAACACCGCCTTGAGAGCCGGCGAATCGATGGCGCCCAGCAACTCCAGTGATTGTTTGGGACCCAGACCTCCCCACCCGTCGCAGTTCTCATGGCACAGGATGATCCCGCCGTCTTCGGCAAGCTGCGAGAGCTCCCTGATCCGTTGGACCGCCGCGTCGCGCCACTCGTTTTCCGGTACGTTGCTCTTGTTCGCGTAGCTCATGATGCGGATAAAGGGGGTGCCGAAACGTTTCATACGCGGGATCGCTCGCGCCAGCTCCTCTTTGTCTGAGGCAAAAGCCTCCGGGTCGGCAATGTCTTTGCTCCAGTTCGCAATGCGCGAGGCGAAACAGGAGACCGTGAGGCCGCCGTCAGTGACTGCATCGAAGATGTCGTCAAACGTCTCCTCCGAAACGTCGGTCAGGTTGGTTCCCTCGACGTTGCGAATTTCAATGTGTCTCCACCCCAGCTCCTGGTGGGCGTTGATCTGCTCCTGAATCGACTGACCAGCCTCATCCGCTATCCCTGAGATAAACATCTCTCTGTTCCTTTCCCTTCCATGCGGATTCGCATGGGCTTCAGTTTGGTAAAACACTCCGTTCGTGTGAGCGGCGTGCTATAGTGTGCCAGATGACATTCTGACGCGCAAGAGCTCTTTCAGGAGGGTATAGATGAAAGTATGTGTAATTGGTGGAACCGGGCACATTGGCAGTCACCTGGTGCCGATGCTGGTGGAAGTCGGACATGAGGTAGTGGTGGTGTCGTCGGGTCGCACGGCAACGCCGGAGGACGTACGATGGAAATCGGTCCGGACCGTGCAGCAATCTTACGGAACCGAGGGTTGGGCCAGCGCGATCTCTGAGTTGCGCTCGGAGGTGGTGATCGACATTCTCCAGGGAGACTCACCGACACTTTACCAGGCAACCCGCGAGACTTGCGAGCACTTGATTGTTTGCGGGTCGCTATGGATGTTCGGATTACCCCGAGTGGTTCCAACTCCGGAGGAGACCCAGGCGCCCTGTCTCTTCGAAGGGTACGACCGGCGATACGAGCAGATGCTGCAAACCAAGGAACACGCCGCGGCGGAAGGGAGAGCTTTCACGGCCGTCATGCCCCCCAACATCTGCGGCCCGGGCAAAGTCCCGCTGGAGGGTCAGGGGGGACGCAGCCTCGAGGTCCACCTTGCTCACAAGCGCGGGGAACCTGTCTTCCTCCCTGATCCTGGCAACAACCTGATCGGCCCCTGCGACGCCGAGGATGTTGCTCGCGGTTTCTTCTGCGCGGCACAGAATCGGGAGGCAGCGGCCAACGAGATCTTCAACGTCGGCTCCGATTACGCGCTGACCGCCCTTCAGTTCGTAGAAACCTACGGTGACATTTACGGTACTGCCATCCCGGTGGAGCTTGTCAGTTGGGGCGAATTCGAGCAGAAGGTCCTTCCAGATATCGGGGCAAACTGGCACTTCAAAGCCAACATGTGCCCCGACATCTCCAAGATCGCTGGGAAGCTGGGATACATTCCCGCCCACACGCCGGAGCAGTCGATGGAACGGGCGGTGAGGTGGATGACTGAAGAGGGATTACTTGCAGACTGACAGGTCAGGCAGGCGGCGTGGGGACTGACGTTCCGCCTGCCTGACCGAGCATGGATCGCTTGTCAGTAATCCACGGTCCTCGGGAATGACAACACCGTCACTCCAGCTTCAACGTCGGGCTGGCAAGGCTTTGCCCGGAAAACAGGTTCGCGGGCGAGGCGTATCCCAAATGGTCGTAGGCAGAGGGTGTCGCGCGTCGGCCGGCGGAGGTGCGCGCGAGAAAACCGATCTTGAGGAGGAACGGCTCAACCATGTCGATCAGTGTGTCGACCTCCTCGTTGAGTGTGGCGCCGAGGGCTTCGATTCCCACCGGTCCGCCATTGTAGACCTCGATGATCGTCTTCAAGAGAGCGTGGTCCAGTTTGTCGAGGCCCTTTTCGTCGACGCGGAGCAATCGCAGGGCATCGTCGGCCACTTGGCGTGTCACCTTCCCATCGGCTTTGACCTCCGCAAAGCTCTGGGTACGGCGAAGGAACCGGTTGGCAATGCGCGGCGTTCCCCGGGACCTGCGGGCAATCTCAAAGGCGCCTTCCTCATCGACCGGCACCTTCAGGATTCCCGCCGATCGCTCCACGATCCGCTTTAAGTCCGGGTCGTCGTAGAAGTCGAAGTGCAGACGAATTCCGAAACGCTCGCGCAGCGGCGCCGTGAGCATCCCTGCCCGGGTGGTCGCGCCGATAAGGGTGAAGTGATCCAGTTTGAATGGAAGCGGCTTCGTATAGACTCCTTTGTCGAGCGTGAAGTTGACCTTGAAGTCCTCCATGGCAGTGTAAAGGAATTCCTCGACGGGACGAGGGATTCGGTGGATCTCATCGATAAACAAGATGTCGCCCCGGCTGAGGTTCACCAGGAAACCCATGATATCCGAGGGACGTTCCAGCGCCGGTCCCGAGGTTGCGTTCACCTCCACACCCATTTCCTCGGAGATGATGTGTGCCATGGTGGTTTTCCCCAGACCGGGGGGACCGTGGAACAGGACATGGTCCAAAGGCTCTTTCCGCTGTTTTGCCGCAGTGATCTCTACTCGCAAGCTCTCGATGATTTCCTGTTGCCCGATGCACTCGTCGAGGGATCGTGGCCGGAGACCCCACGAAACCTCCTGCTCTTCTTCCTGCTCTTGGGGAGTGACGATTCGTTCTCGAGCCATAGTTGTGCATGACCAGATATGATATTAGCGTCGACGGCGGACTCTGCGAGTCCGAAGCGCCTCGCCATCGCGATACCCAAGCCTGCTATCTGGTTACTCGTTCACCTCGAGCTCTGCGAGTTCGCGAGATTGCTGTCTTTTGTAGATCAGCCGGACTAATTCCTCAGCGTCAGCAGGTTCTGCTCCTGCTCGGAGGACTTCCTGGACCATCTGCTCCGCTTCCGTTCGTCGGTGCCCCAGCATGACCAGCATCTGAAGGGCATCCTCTGCCGCGTCACTTCTCACAACCGGAGCCGACGGTCCCTCGGGGCCTTCTTTGAACAGTGCGTATTTCGCCACCTTCCCCTGAAGAGTAGCGATGATATCCTTTGCCTTTTGTGTCCCTACTCCCGGCAGAGACCGTAGAAAATGCGCGTTCCCCTGCTCGATCGCCTGCGCCAAGTGCGACATGGGTTGCGAAAAAGCGCCCATCGCAAGCTTCGGTCCCATCTTGGGGACCGTCAGCAGCTTTTCGAAGAATTCCTTTTGCAGTTCGTTCAGGAACCCAATCAGAACCGGCACGGCTTTCGAAGTGTCGATTTGAAGGTAGTAGAGGGTCACCAGGTCAATCGCGTCCCCCTCGACTTTGTCATTGAGGAGCTTGAGGACGGCGCCCGGCATCCAGACCTCATAGCCAATACCTCCAACGTCGACAATGACCTTGTTCTCGAAGCGGTCGATAAGTTTCCCGGAGAGTCTTGAAATCATAAGCTTGTCGTTGGTCGCTCGATCTCTGCGAGTTCGCCTTCCCGTCCCGTCCTGACACGAATCCCATGGCAGAGAGCCAGAGCAAGGGCGTCCGCCACGTCGGCGGGAGACGGGAGCGACCGCAGGTTGAGTCGCTGCTGGACGGTTCGCTGAATTTGGCCCTTGCTTGCCCGGCCACTGCCCGCTATCGCCCGCTTCATTTCGGTGGCAGCGTAGCTGATTACAGGAATCTGTGACTGCCCAGCGGCGAGGAAGACAGTCCCTCGCGCGTGCCCCATGAGAATCGCCGTCCGCGGGTGACGGTAAGTGCTGTACAACTCTTCAATAATCACGACTTCAGGCTGGCAGTCGATCAGCACGTCACGGGCGCCGGAGTAAAGGGACTCCAACCGCAGAGATAGGGGCGACTCAGGGTCCGTCCGGATGACTCCCGCTTCGACTAACTTGAACCGACCGGGTCGTCCCCCCTGCGGAGGCAGAACGTCGATGGCTCCATATCCGGTCGTCTGCAAGCCGGGATCAATGCCCAGTATGCGCATGGCACACTCCTCGATTACTGGGGCAGCAAGAACCTGTCGTTGCCCTTTCGGTTCAGGGCTTTCGGCAGGAAGACAGAAAACACCGAGCCTTCACCAAGCCGGCTTTCCACCGAAATCCTTCCGCCCATGGCTTCAACCAGTTTCCTTGAGATGTACAGCCCCAATCCGCATCCGCCTGCGCGGCGAGTCGCGTAGTACTCCACCTGGTAGAACTCGTCAAAAATCCTGCCGAGGTGCTCGTGCGCAATGCCAATTCCGGAATCCTTCACACGCATCTCCACTTCCTCCGGATGCTCACACAGCGACAACTCGATCACTCCGCCCTCCGGTGAAAACTTTTCGGCATTCTCGATCAGCTTTCCCAGCGCAATCTGCAGCCGGACGGGTTCTGCGAGAACGAGGGGCACTTCTTCGAAAGACTGCCAGTCGATGACATGGGCTTCGCTTTTCGACCTCCAACCCCCGACGATTCTATGTACGAACGAAGGCAGGTCAATCGTATCGGAAGGAGCTACAGTCACTTCCTCCAACCCGGCGCGCTCCGACAGCATCAGCAAATCGTTCACGATGGTGATCAGCCGATCCGTTTGCTGATTCACCTGGGTGAGGAACTCAAGGCGCTGCTCAGCCGGCAATTGCCCATCCAATCGGTGGAGCGTATCGGCGGCGGCTTTGATGGTCGTAAGAGGCGTGCGCAGCTCGTGCGAGACCATCGACACGAACTGCGTCTTGAGGGTCTCGCGCTGGCGTAGCTCAACGAGTTGGTTCAGATGGCTCCTCGCCTGTCCCTCGTAAATCTGCGTGAGGATTTCGTATCGATGGTCATGGTTGCAGTACCGGGAGAGTTGTTCTACACGCCCGGCGATGTACCCATCCTGAGTGTACCCGAAGGCAGGTTCGTCTCCAGTTTCCTGCTTCGAGAGGACCTCGCTTCGACACAACTCCTCGAGAGCCTGGGACACTTCACCGGCGTTTCTGCCGGTCCGTCTGCCGATAGCCACGGCTGTGTCCACAGTATCTTGGTTATGGAAGAAGGAGAGAACGAGGTCGAGCTTCAGCGGAGAATTGACCACTGTTTCGATGAATTCTGCAAGATGTGGATCCACGCGACAAGACTCCGCAAGCAAAGGATTTGATAACTATGGCGCCGCCCATGATGCACTGCAGGCGATCATGGAAACCGAAGAAGTCCGCTAATGTGCTCTCTCAAGTCTTCGCTGAATTCCCGGTCTTTCAGGCTCAACTCCACGAACGCCTTAAAGTAGGTCCCGAAGTTCCCGATATCATATCGTACCTCGCCGGGGCCCAGTTGCACCGCCCAAACGGACCGTCCCTGCTGCAGCAACCAACGGATCGCGTCGGTAAGCTGGAATTCCCCTCCCTTGCCCGGAGGTTGCTCTTTGATGGCCCGTATGGCGTCGAAGATGTCCGGGTTGAATACGTACCGGGAGGCAATGGCAAGCTGGCTGGGCGCTTCCGCGGGGGAGGGTTTCTCGACGAGACTCGACAACTCGAACGCCGCGAACCCAGCAGGGTTCGACTCCCCCACCCCGTCGCGCGGCGCCACAATCCCGTATTTGTGAACGTCCTCCCTGCCCACCGTCTCCACCGCGACGGTCACGGCTGCCTTGTGTTCAAGGTGAGTGTCGATCAACCTTTGAAGCAATGGTCTCTCACCGGGGGGGCTGTAGAGGATGGTATCACCGAGGGCCACGACAAACGCGTCGTCGGAGGCGAATTCCTCCGCTCTCGACACCGCATCTGCCAGGCCTCGAGGCTGGCTTTGACGCACGAAAAAGAAGCTGACGCCCTTCTCCTCGAAGTCTCCGTCGTCCTCGGTGCCTGAGGACTTCTCTCCGTTGCCGTTCTCGGAATCGCGGTCGAAGTGATCCTCGATTGCCCGCTTGTCTCGGCCGGTGACAATCAGCACCGATCTGATGCCGTTATCCACGGCTTCTTCGACGACGTATTGAATGGTAGGTTTGCGTCCTACGGGGAGCATTTCCTTGGGCTGGGAATGGGTGGCGGGTCGTAAGCGCTTTCCGAGACCGGCGGCGGGAATCACGACTTTGTGAATGCGTCTGTTCATGAGTTCATTTCTACTGGAGGGCCATCGCAAAGTCGAGGTCCGACTTCGCCTGCACTTTGGTGGTGGTCTTCTTTTTTGACCCCTCAGGGATCAGCGTCAGCAAGAGTTCCTGGTCCACCTTCGCCTTGCCGGTCATGTCGACGAGTCTTCCCGCATCGACCGCGAAGTGGGAGGTCATGGTGATGTCATATTTTCCTGTGATCTTCGTGTCCGCGTCCAGAAGTTTCATCTTGGCCTTCATCGGGACAGACACCGTAGTCTCGATTTCAGCGCACGGATAGCCGCGGACCTCGGTCATCCGCTTCAACGTCGAATGGGGAGTTACCATCACCGTCTCTCCGGTGGCGGACGTGAACCGGACGGTTTGCCCCCAGTCGTCTCCGACGGCCACCTCGCCCGTCGGAAGAGTCAACTCGCTCATCTGTCCGAAGAACTGACTGAGGTTCAAGCTCTTCGCGCTCAGCCCGGTGATGCCGGTCGACTCGTTGGTGATGACTTTGCCCTCGGGGTTGATGATGTCGGCAGACTGGACAGTCCCGTTTCGGGTCAGCTTCAGTCTCAACGCTGCAAACGCAAAGGGGAAGGACCAGCTCTTGCC
>JACQGJ010000405.1 GCA_016199605.1 Armatimonadota bacterium
TCCCAGACGGCACTGCGATAGTTGACGCGCTGAGCGTTGACGTTGATGAACAGGTCGGTAATCCCAAGAGCGGCGTGGGCGTCCACGAACTTGTCAATCGTCTCGGGCGCAATGGGGCCGAAAGTCCCCACGTAGAACTCACTACAGTCGAGATTGTAGATCACACGCCCTCGCGGGACAGTCTCCTTCTTCACCTTGGCCGTCCCCCTGACGCCGGCCGGCCGGTCGTCAGCCGCGGCCGTGGAAAGCACGAGCGCCACTCCCACTATCGTGACAATTGAGAAAGGAAAGACATACATTTCATTCACCTCTTCGGGTTTGGAGATCTTGATTCAGAGTCACCACGTGAGTGACTTCTCTATCCCTTCGTGCCACCGATCCTGTCTTCAATGCTCTGCCGGTATTTCGCCAAAGGAACTCCCTGGACAGAAGGCATCGCGAGCGCCTCCACCATGCGAAACAGGCTTGCTGCCTGGCTCTCAAGACGCGGATCGTCTGCTGGAAGCTGCTCGATCATCACGTACTGGATCACCATGCTAACAGCTTCCACGTGCGACCGGAATTTCGGATCGTTGACTGTTGCCTTGCGGGCCTTTTCGAAGAGCGCATAACCTTCCTCGATGGCCTCGCGCGTCAAGCGGCGGTATCCGAGGTGACAGCCCTCAACGAGCTGCTGCCGCGCGGGAGAGCCCTTTTCCGTCCAGATATCCGCCATCTTGTCGGGCAGCGGATCGTACCGCCTCGGGTCAGACGCCAGGCGAATGAACGCCTCAAGGTGCGGCGCCGCGGCACCGTAGTAGGCGCTCAGAAACTCGAGCAGGCCCTTCTCCGCGTTGAAGTCGGGATTGCGCAGCAATTGCGTCCAGAGCCAGTAGCGGCAGAATCCAAACCCCGCCTGGATGTCAATGATTGAATCAACTTCAACTCCGCTGACGCCCAGAGCTTTGGCTGCGCGGACAGTCGAGGCGAGAGTGAGCAGATCGGTTGGCAGTCCCAGAGCGTTGCCGTGACAGTAGTCATACAGGTAGACCTGGCGCGCTATGTGCAGCCATGTCGTGATCCCACCGGCAAAGTTGTAGAAGTCATGATTGATAGGCCCACGATCCAGCGGGTGACACGCGCATCGCTCGATGGGGCAGTACCAGACGACCAGGTTCCGGTGCGCCTGGATGTTGACGGGAGGATTGCGCGTAGCGCCATAAGCGAAGAGTCCAATCCGGTTGTGGGGAAATTCCTTCTCCAATCGTGTCGCCACTTCGTTGGCGAACTCAAGGTTTCGCCCCGCCAGACCACCCCAGCCGAGTCCACCCCATGGGTCGCCATTCGGATTGGTGCTGTGCTTTCTGTAAGCGGCGACGCATTGCTGGCATTGGCAGTAGTTGCTGGTGTCGCTTTGCCCGATGAAGAACAGGTCGGCCTCGGGAGCCTCCCGCATCCAGCGGCGCATCGTGTCGGCGGCAATGCGCACGACATCGGGGTACGACAGACAGAGCTCCAGGTCGCCCTCAGTGATGCGTTTGCCATCGTGCAACGCGAAGTACTCGGGGTGAGTCGTGGCGTATTCTTTCGCGGGTACCAGTTCCGAGAGATTGTGCCCGCGATGGGGAATCCTGAAATCGCCGCCATGCCGGTCGTCAATCGGGTGGACATGGGTGTGGAGGAGTCCGCCACTGTTGCGCGTCCGGGCTACGTATTCAGGAACAAAGTGCTTGCTCCACCACGTGCTGTAGATGTACCCCGAGTACATCCACGGCTCGCGGTATTCGAAGCCGGGCTGACGAACTACGTTCAGCCGCGGCAATCGGATCGTTGCGCGCTTCGGGACGAACGTCGTGTCCGGCGCGTACCACCGGCAGCCCAGGTAATCCTCCAGAAGAGCGTAGACCCCGTAGAGTGTTCCCCGAGGTCGTCCGCCTGCGATCACGAGTCGGTGACCCACGGTGCGCAACGCGTAACCTTCTTTGCCGAGGTCGGCCGTGTTGAGTCCGATACCGAGTTCTCTCAGATAGGGTGAGTTACCGAGAAGGATGGCGCGGCGCGGCAACGTCTTCGGAGCTCGGACAACCGGCAAGCGCACTCCGGACATCTGCTCCAGATGTGAGGCAAGCTCCTCTGCCGCGAACTCCTCGGCGGGGATTGCATCAGGAGGCAACACGATCGGGTAACCGCTGTTGCCACGGTAAACGAGGGGCAGTCCGTCTCCGGACACTGAGGGCACGCCGAAGAACGGCATAAGTATCGCCATGAAGGGCCAAGGAACCCCTCCCCCTGTGTACCCACGGACTTGCGATGACGATTCTCTCATTCAGGCACTTCTCTTCTCTACACAAACATCGCGGTAGGGCGGCAGTCCGCGGGCCGGTTCGTTGCTGCATCGCTCCCAGTTATCTGAAATGATATCCCAAATTCGAGTGCAGCAGTTATGCACTGCTCCAGCAACCTCGCTGTTTAGTCTCGTAGCACACGCCTCGACAAAGCTCGAAGGCGTTAACTCTCGAGTACGTGCAGTATCAAAGCCCGGCGCATCGGGTCCTCCGATAGATCAGCGCCTCGTTGTTCGCCCATACCCAGAAGGTCTTCTCGTCCAGCAGACCAGCCATGGAGGTGTTGTAGGCGCCCGCCAGCGCGTAGTCCCAGGTCTCACCCAGGTCGCGGCTGAAGTACACCGAGGAGCTTTGTCGTCCGGTGCTCCTCACGACGAATGCCAACTCTCCTCCGGGAAGGACGAGGGCCGCCGGTTGGCTTCCCACTACCGACGGTTTGGGTTCGGACCAGGTGCGGCCTTTGTCAAGGCTGACCGACCGCGACATCATGGCTCCTATCCAGGGAACGTTCGCTGGCGTTTCCGTGCGCACGAAGGCCACCCACACTCCGTCCGGTCTCGTCAGCAGGGCCGGCTCGCAGTATGACCAGAGGCGGTTCGGATCGCAGGCTACCATGCTCCAGTCACCCCATGTCTGGCCTCCGTCGTGAGAACGGGCAATAGCGGAGCAGTACCAGTGATCCAGCTTGTCCTGGTCCGTCCGGTATCCATAGAACGCGGCGACAAGGGTGCCGTCCTCTGCTTCGATGACTTGCCCGGAGGGAAAGGGGTGTGCGAAGGCAAAGGGTTCAGCCCTCTTGCCCTCCATCCATGTCTTCCCTGTGTCGTCCGAATACATGAACCGGGGTTTGGACACCTCGTAGCCCATCGTGTGATGCACCAGCCAGTAGCCCCTCTCCCGCCCGATGAACTTCAAGACATGGGAAACGTGGGAACCCGGGATTAACTGGGGATATGTGATCTTGATCAGCCGCCCCGACTTGAGCGGCGGGGATATGAATGCCATAGGTACAGCTCCACCAGTATCAGAACCGCCGGCCCCGCCAAGAACAATCTCACTCCACTTCTCGGGCGTCCAACTCTCCGCCAGTTCCCATCGGCCTCGTGACCGAACCCGCTTCGTCCTGGGCACGGGGCCACCCGGGATGCGGTCGAAACCCAGGGCCTCGATCCGCTCGTGTCCGACCGGTATATCCAGTTCCGATGGAGGGGAAAACTGGCTGCTGCCCCTCTGCATGTTCCCAAGCGTTACCAGGATCCGGCTATCCGACATCGCCAGCATAGA
>JACQGJ010000406.1 GCA_016199605.1 Armatimonadota bacterium
TACGAACAAGGCGGACTGGCTCTACTTCCTCGACACGATCTGGGAGCCTGGCCTGGAGCTGCACGCTCTCGACGACTGTATCGACCAAGTGGGAAATGAGTTAGGCGCGCCGAAGACAACTCAGCCGGTGATCCTCATGATCCCGTATCCTTCAAGCAAACAGAAAGATTTCGGTGACGTGGACGGCGACGGCAGGAGTGAGGACCTGTCGACCCCTCAGGACCGTGACAAAGTGGTGGCATGGTTCGTTGACGAAGCCCTTCGGCGGTGGGAGTCCTCCAAGTTTTCCCACCTGAAGCTCTGGGGTTTCTACTGGATGAACGAGGGGATCAGTCCAGCCGATGAGCCTGTCGTGCGGAGGACGTCAGACTACGTGCATCGCCGGGGCTACAAGATGCACTGGATCCCGTGGTTCGTAGCTCCCGGACATACGAAGTGGCGCGAGCTGGGATTCGACTTCGTGATCATGCAACCGAACTTCGCCTTCATCGAACCCACGGGTGGGCGGCGGCTGCCCAACGAAGACCGGCTCACCGACAATGCGAATCGTGCCCGATCCCTGGCGCTGGGTGTGGAGATGGAGCTGAACGGCCGCGAGACGACGCAGCCGGAGAGCCGCTGGAATCTCCGGCAATACCTCAATCACGGGGTGGACGAGTTGGATGGCACCATGCGGGGAGCCGCTCGCGCGTGGTATCAGGGCTACGATTTCGTTCGTCGACTTTATGAGAGCGACAACCCCGAGTGCAACCAGTTGTACAAGGACCTCTACCGCTTTCACAAGGGCACCTATCGGCAGCGAGTTTCCTCCCAGGCCGAGGGATGTCGGTGCAAGGTGAGTGTAGGCTCCGATCCTGCGGGCGAAGATTCCCGTACGGAGAAGCGGTTGACCGACGGTCTCTGGGTCACCGAGGGTTCACGGTTGGGGCGAGCACTTCGCCTGAAGACGGATAAAGCGACGGTACTGGTAGACCTGCGCGCCGCCACCTTGGTGGAGGACGTACGGGTCCACCTGATCGGGAGCAGCTTCCCCAATGAGGTGCGAGTGAGGACCGGTCTTACACCCGAGTCGTTGGCCCCGGCTGGACAAAGCAGCGAGACCCCGGATACACCGGCGGGAGAAACCACCGCAGGTTTCGTGATCGTGACCTTTGCGGCCCGGGCCGCGCGTTACGTGGAAGTCCAACTCCTGGCCCCCAACCCGATAGAGATGCGACTGGATGAAATCGTCATCCCTCCTGCCTCTCACCTGCTGTGGGGCGCGCCCTATACCATCGAAGGAGGCAAGGGAGCGTCTCCCGGTTTGCCGCTAACGGACGGATTACACTCCTCCGGCAAAGTCAGATGGAGCCGCAAGGGCAAGGCGAGCTTCCGAATCGAGCCGGGCCGCTTCTCCAACGCGATCCGCGCGCGCGTTGTCTCTTCCAGGAAACCACCGACTGTGACCGCAATGCTGAACGGCAACCCCATCGAATTGAAGGGATTGCGCCCGGGCGACTCCTGGGCTGAAGGGACCTTCCGGCCCACTCCGGTCAGCGAGCTGCAGCTTGTTTTCAATGGCAAAGCTCCTTTCTCCTGCGATGAGGTGCAACTCCTGCCGGCCCCGAATCTGGCGTTGAGCAAACCCTACGCTCTCGACCCGCCTTTCCCTTCGGCCTATCCCGACGGCGGAGGCGAGTTAACGGACGGCGACCTTACAGCGGAAGGGTTTGGCGACGGCAAAACGGTGGGTTGGGTACAAACGATTCCCGAGGTTACCGTTGACCTCGGAGGTGTGCGGAGCATCGAAGCGGCGAGGGTCCACGTCGAAGGCGGCGGTCACGGGTGGGTCAACTTCCCGGAGCGGATCACGGTCTCCACTTCAGTCGATGGAGATTCATGGACACGTGTGGCTGAAGGACGGCCTGAACCGGAATTGACCGCCGATAGAGCAGTCGAGGGAGGACGGATGTCGCTTGGGTGGATGAAGCTTCAGATCACGCCCACCGAGACGCGATTTGTACGACTGCGCTTCGTAACCACGGGATGGACGATGCTCAGCGAAATCGCGGTACTGGCCTCCGGTGAGAATGTGGCTCGGGGCGCGAGGTATTTGCTGCACCCTCAACCGACATCGCAGGAGAAGTATGCCGACAACGCCGGCTACCTGACGGACGGGCGTTACGGGTCGGGCTTTGGGTGGGCGGGCTGTGCGGGATGGGACAAGGCGGATCCTGCGATCAGCGTGGACCTGCAAGCCGAAAGGACGGTTGGCGCCGTCTCAGCCCACGTGATCGGCGGAGGGGCGGGAGCTGTTTATTTCCCCTCCAAAGTTTCCTTCAGCGTTTCCTCCGACGGGGTTTCCTGGCGTGAGATCGGAGCGGTGACTGATGCTCCTGGGAAAGAGGAACGTAACGGCGTCCTTCCGGGCGCCATGAGCGTTGCTTTGCCGCAACCGGTTGAGGCGCGTTTCGTGCGCGTCCATATTCAGCGACACGGCTGGGTGATGGTGGATGAGATTGAGGTGTTCGGACCATGAAATCGTGGAAGTGCTTTAGCATACGTCTGCTGGCGCCGGCTCTCCTGCTCCTTGGAGGCTCACGGGTAGCCGCGGAGGAGACCGAGGTTCTGTTCGATGGGTCCACCATCGCCGATTGGGATACCTCGCGCGACCAGTCGAGACTGGAGCGGGAATTCTCTCTCAGCGAGTTGAAGAAGACAAGCAATCCGGACGCGTTGCGGTGGCGGTTTGTTCCCCGAGGCGTCACGTTCAACGATATCTTTCTTCACCGGCGTATTGCACGACCCTACAGCGTCCTTCGTGTTCACGTGAAGAACGACGGCGAGGCGATCACTGTGGCCTGCAAAGCGGGCGATGCAGAAAGTGCAGAGTGGACCGCCAACACAGTCCATCTGGCCAAGGGTTCAGACTGGCAGTGGGTCGAGTTTCCCTGGAGGGAATGGAAGGTTGCGTCATGGTCGCGCGACCCGGATGGAAAGATGGATTTCCCGCTGACCTACTTTACGTTGATTGCTTTCGATGTTAAGGCTGGATTGGGGTATGGCTTGAGGGTGGCCCGCGTTGAGGTGGTACGGCCGGACCCGCCAGTAGCCACGATCCATGACTTCCTGATGCCCGACCGATTGCGTCATGGGCAGAGCTTTCGAGGCAGCCTTTCGTTTACCCTCGACAAGCCCTGTATGGTGGACGGAGCCTCCCTCGTGTTTCGCAACGGGAAGACGGAACGGTTTCGTGAACTCATTCCCCTGCCCACGCCACTCACCCGGGCACAGCCTGGCCGACAGGTGACCGTTGGCAGTTTTGCCGTGAAGGTGCCCGAGTACGTCGTGGGAGGCAGGCAGTCAGTGGCGATCGAGTTAGGAGAAGCGCGTGTGCTCTGGAAGGGTAGGCGCGCAGACGAGGAGGCGAAGAGTGTGAATATCGAGGCACGGAAACCCGGGCGCACCACGGCAACGGTGAAGGTACACAAGGGCGCTCCCACTTTGTTCATCAATGGCCATCCGCACAACGGGATGGCCTACGCGGCCTACGGACCCTCCGTGGAAGTCTTCACCGACTTCGCGAAGGCGGGAGTGGATCTGTTCACCTTTGCGGCCACCCCCACCGAGTCGGGCTATGGGTTGTCGAAAACCGCGTGGCTCGGGCCGGATCAATACGACTTCAGCGAACTGGACCACCGCGTGCAGATGGTTCTGCAGGCCAACCCAAACGCCTGGTTCTTCCCCCGTCTCTACGTACATGCCCCCAAGTGGTGGAGCGACCAACATCCCGACGATCTGGTTCTCATGGACCCGGGCGATGGCAAGCCTGTTCCGTTCATGCACGCAGGTGGCAAGCCGGCCCCGAGCTGGGCTTCGGAGCAGTGGCGCAAAGACACGGTTGAGGGCCTGAAGCGCCTCATTGCCCATGTCCAGGCTTCGCCCTACGCCGACCGTTGCATCGGATACCACATCGCCTCCGGCACCACCGAGGAGTGGATGATGTGGGGCGGCAACGAGGATGAATGGGTGGACTACTCGCCGGTGAATACGGCCCGTTTCCGGGACTGGCTGCGAGACAAGTACCGAACAGAGGACCGGTTGCGCGAAGCGTGGAAGGATCCCTCGGTGGCGTTCGAGACAGCCGCCATTCCAACGAAGGCACAGCGCCAGAAGTCGGAGATTGGTTCTTTACGAGACCCCACCAGAGAGCAGGCGGTCATCGACTACTACCTGTACAACTCGGACCTCGTGGCTGACACGATCTGCTACTTTGCCAGGGCCGTCAAAGCGATCACGAAACGAGAGAAAATCGTCGGTGTTTTCTACGGATACCTGCTGCAACTGTGCGGCGAGCAACGACAACAGAATGGAGGGCATCTGGCTCTTGAGAAGGTCCTCGCTTCACCCGACGTAGATTTCCTGTGCAGCCCCACGAGCTACGCCTTTCGGCAATTGGGTGGAGAAGGAACCAGCCACTTCATGTCCCTGCTTGGCAGCATCGAAGCTCACAACAAGCTGTGGTTCGACGAGAATGACGTCCGAACTTCGCTCTCAGGCGGCCAGGTGGGGGAATGGGGACGACCTGCCAATCTTGAGGGCGATCTTCTGCAGCAGAACAAGGAGTTGGCGAACTGTTTCGTCAACGGCGCAGCCCAATGGTGGTTTGACGTCGGTGGAAACAAGTACAATGACCCGGTCCTGATGAAGGGCATCGAGCAACTCACGACGCTGGCGTCCACGGTTGCCCTACTGGTTAAGACCCCCGCCGACGAGATAGCGATGGTCGTCGACGAAAGAAGCCTGTGTTACCTGCGCGTCGCAGACCCGCTCGGCAACTGGCTGCTGGTCGGCCAGCTTCCTGCCCTGCATCGGATTGGCGCTCCAGTGGGGCACTACCTGGTAACCGACCTGCCCCGTCTCAAGGACCGGAAGGTTTTTCTTTTCATGACCAGCTTCGCGCCCACCGCGGCAGACCGCGCCGCCATAGACTCCCTCAAACGCGACGGACACGTTCTCGTTTTCTTTTACGCTCCTGGACTTTACCGAGACGGGAGATTAGACGAGTCAGCGATGACGGAGCTAACCGGTATTCGGCTGCGGAA
>JACQGJ010000408.1 GCA_016199605.1 Armatimonadota bacterium
CTCGTGGCCGAGGCGGACGATCCGATCCGTCTGCCCAGCGGGGAACCCCTCGTCTGCATCTACTATTTCCCGCACTGGTGGGAGCCGTGGAAGAGTGACGATGAGGTGGTTCGGCAGGATTTCCAGCGGCTGCGGAAGATGGGCTTCAACACCTTACTGCTTGACCATGAATGGTCCCAGGCGATCGATGGCAACTGGAAGTGGCTCGAACGCGCTCATCGTCTCGCCCAGGAAGCTGGGCTTTCGATTGTTCCGTGGCTCAGCCTCAAGACCTGGTCGGACGTTGGTTCGGACGACCGGATCCGATTGTTCAAGGAATGGTTCGGAGTTCAGGTGCCCTTCGGTCTCAATCAAGAGGGGTCACGTGCGGCTCCGCTCATCTACGACGACGCGGTGCTTCGCGGCGGCGCTCAATACGCGACAAGCTACCTCGACCGGTACGCCGATAAAGCTCTGCTGAAAGTAAAGTGGAACGACGGAACGCGTCCGGTGATCTGCCTCGGAGTCGAGGCAGCCTGGGACGGGAGTTTCGACGAAACGACGAACTTGCTCTTTTGTCGATGGCTCCGAGATCGGTACAAGACTGTGAAAGCTCTGAATACGGCCTGGAAAAGGGACTTTCACGATTTCCTCGCGATAGACCCGCGAGACTCGTCGGTGTTTGACTACAAGAATCATGTCGCCGGCCAGGCCAAGTTTCCGCAGGCGGTGGAGGATCACGTGGAGTTCCGCTCGGAGATGATTTCGGACTCCATGGCAAGGATGGGAGCTCTCGTGAAGCGCAAGTATCCCAACGTGCTGCTCCTCGCCGAGATTCCCTATCAATACGGCAGCAAGCACCCGCACGCCGCAGGCTACCGGATCGCCTATGGGGCCAATCCACGTTCCTGCGACTACGCGGACATCGTGTTGTTCCGCAATACAGGCCCTCTCGACGGTCAGGAGATAAAAAGCCTTCGGGACCGACAGAAGGGAACCGGGCAGAAGTTCGTGTTCACCTACCGCACCTACTCCGACTGGGATGTTGCGCCCGAATCCCCTCAATTCGAGAAGACGGTCACCCTATACGCCAATCAGGCGGGGAAGGTGGCTAACGGCTTCGGTTTCTACAGTTGGAACGAGATGGTGGATACGCACGTGGCTTACTCACCCAAGGTGGAGCCGCTGGGCTGGACTCCAGAGCGGTCGGAGAAGGCTATCGCGCTGTTGGCAGCCATGGTGAAAAGGTATCGGGAGCAAGTAAAATGATCCTCTACGGTGGGGGTCCAGGGAGGTCTCAACGTGCGCAAAGCTGAAGCGATAGTCGTAGCCTGCTGGCTCCTTGTGGGGATGAGCGTTCACGCTTCTCGAAGCGATGACATGTCAAAGCCGCTGGGTGACCCGATCCTCGATCCACCGACGCTGCACTGCCTGGGAGTCTACTGGATCATCGCCGGAGACGACAACAAGAACTCCAGGATCGAAGTCGCATACCGCAACTCAGGCACTCGGGAGTGGAGGCAGGGGTCGCCCTTGTTTCGCGTGGAGAAAGGCGGCAACAAGAACGAGAAGGGGGAAAGCAGCCTCAGCGTTCCGGGCGGCGCCTGGCTGTTTGCAGGCAGCCTCGTCCTCCTGGCCCCGAATACAGTTTACGAGCTGAAGCTCAATCTCGTTGATCCCGACGGCGGGAAAGCAGAGAAGTTACTGAAGGCAAGCACGATCGCTGAGCCGATTGCTCCAAGAGGCATGAGAGAATGCCACGTCGTGCCTGGAGGCGGCGGAGGCGCCGGGACCCTGGCTGATCCGTATCGAGGTCTGCTCTCCGCTCAGGCAAACGCGCAACCTGGGGACCTCTTCCTGTTGCACGCGGGAATTTACGAGGGAACTTTCACAGTGACCCAAAGCGGCGAGCCAGGCAAACCGATTCTCTGGCGCGGCGCGGGAGACGGAGAGACCATTCTCGACGGTCAAGGAGCCGCTGAGAAGCGACCTGGGCGCGCTGTTTCCGCAGTAGACATTCACGACGTGTGGTTTGAGGGCCTGACGATTTGCAACGCGGACTATGGGATTGTCGGTCACCGTTCGTCAAGGCTGGTGGTCCGCAGGTGTCATCTGTGCAACGTTGACTACGGGCTTACCTGCACCAACAATGACAACGGAGTAGTGACCGGCTTCTTCATCTCCGACAACCTCATCGAGGGCCCCTGCACGTGGCCACGAACGAAGGGCATCGAGAACCCTCGCGGGATTCAGGTGACCGGCGCCGGGCACGTGGTCTGCTACAATCGGATTCGAGGCTTCGCTGACGCCATTGACACTTTCCCCTCGCCACGATGTTTCGCCATCGACTTTCATAACAACGACCTCAGCGAGATGACCGATGATGGAATCGAGATGGACTACTCCGAGCGCAATACGCGCTGCTTCTTCAACCGCGTGACTAATGTCTTTCAGGGGATTTCCGTGCAGCCTGTATATGGCGGGCCGGTCTACGTCTTCCGGAACGCTCTCTACAATGTTGTGCAGGAAACCTTCAAGATGCACAATAGCCCTTCCGGCGCTTTGATGCTCCACAACACCAGCGTGAAGAAGGGCCTTCCGCTTGTGCTTTGGACGAGTGAAAAGGTGCGCAACTGCCTGTACCGAAACAACCTGTTCCTCGGCACGGTCGCCAACTACGCCTATGAGACCACCGCGCCGATGGTGGATTGCGATTTCGACTTTGATGGCTTCGGGGGAGGTCCGTGGGAAAACTTCCTGAAGTGGAACGGGCTTCGCTACAAGACTCCCGAGGAAGTTAGAAGCAAGTCTCCAGTCTACAGACACGTCGTGCTCGTGGACCCGGCTTCCGCCTTTGCCGTCGGGCTGCAACCTCCGGAAGAGGAAACGAAACAGTTTGCGGTGTCGGTCAATGACCTGCACCTGAAAGCGGGCTCGGCCGCCATTGACGCAGGAGAAATCC
>JACQGJ010000423.1 GCA_016199605.1 Armatimonadota bacterium
GCATTCCACACTATCAGAACAGTGAAGATGATGATATTGGACAACGCGAACACCGCCAGTCCAAACTCGGTATCGTAAAGTCCCACACGCTGCCCGATTAACCTCAACCAGCCCATCACGAACGGAACGCCAATGGCCACGGGCAGTAAACGACGTGCCATGAAGCTGCCTGCGCCCTCGCCTGTCACCACCGCCATCAGCCCTCTGCCGGAATCCACGGACAGGATGCCCGTGCAGAGGAGAACGAAAGTTGCTGCTGTGTGTAGCGCCATAGAGGAATAGGGCGTGATCCGGTAGAGAGATTTGACTCCGTATACATAGCCGATCAAAGCCAACATCAAAATCAGAAACGCCGACAACGTGAGGAGTTGAGTAGGCCAGCAAGTGCGGCGAGCAGCGGGGAACAGCAAGGCCAGACCGACGAGGAGGAAGCTCAGCGCGGTCGCCGGCGACATTCGCCCGGGCCCGTCCTTGAAAAGCAGTTGATCAATGCCGAGGTCCCAGCCGAACAGGCACTCAAAAAGCGTGAGCAGGCCCACCAGCGCGACAACCACGGCGCAGACATTGGCGACCCAGAGTCGGAGAGCGGAGGAGTGGGCGCATGGGAGAGTGGGGGAAGAGTTCTGACCGCCCACTCCTCCATTCCCCCATTCTCCCATTCTCCCCTTTTCCCGCTCTGCCACTCTTAGCCACAGCGCCACCCCCGCGAGAATGAAGCAGATTGCTGTATTGGCTTTCATCGTAACGAGGCCGGGGAAGACGCTCTTGAGGAGGGGAACATCGAAAATCCAGCCGATGAGCACAAAGCAGCCGACGAGGATGCTGGCCCCGCTGGCAAGCCTGGAACAGGACATAGGTGACGCGACAAAACGCTGATTGGATTGTGTTGGCATGCTTGGGCCGTCGGATGGTGTCCGATAGGCGGATCCCAGCCAAATCAATATGACGCAATTAGTTCTTCTAAGTCACGTAATATAGCACATTATGCACCTTTGTAAACCTCAAAGGGAAAAAAAGTTGGCCACACGTTAGAATAATGTCATGCAAACGGGAAGACCAAGAAGGAACACCAGCTCTGCTCTTGCCTTGGGGCAATGGATCCGTGAGCGCCGAGAAGAGGATTTGTCGTTCTCCCAGTCGGAATTGGCTGAGGTAATGGGTGTTTCGCGCACGTCGGTCAACAAGTGGGAGAGCGGAAGGACGACTCCTCCGATAGACAAGGTGTGCATGATTCACTGTTTGGTTCAGAAAGCACGTGAGGGGGCGCAGTGCAAGGATCAACTCATGGCGGAGGCGGGGAAGCTACGGTCATCAAGCGTCCATGGGTTCGTGCATGAACTGACCTCCGGTTTGAAAAGCGCCTCTGTCCTATCGAAGGTGGCGCGCGAAGCGCAAGACATCGGCAGGCGCATTGCCCAGCTTCCCAGAGAGGACCGGAAAGCGTTGCTTGGCATTTTGCAGAGGCTGGAGGCAAAGGAAGTGAGGGAATCGCCTCCGACGCTCCCAGGGGAATGACGCGATGCTCCCTTGTGCAACCCCTATGCTTCCGACCCCAACTCCCATCTCTTCCGCATACGCGAACAACGCCGGCGTCCCGCCCGAGGGGAGGAAGACAACGGTGTCGTCTTTGGCGATGAGTCCTTTCGTGATGTGGTCTACCAGTCCGGCCATGGCTTTGGCGGTGTAGACCGGATCAAGAAGGATTCCTTCACGCCGGGCGACTATACTCGCGAAGGTTGAGAATGCACCTTTCCCCTCACCCCTCGAACCCTACGGGTTCGCACCCTCTCCCACCGTGGGGAGAGGGCAGGGGTGAGGGGTGTGTTTTCCTCCTTCACGAGTATACGTGGATGACGGCGACGCCAACGGGAGTCAAGACCGTCGGTGAGGCCATGTCAGCGATTCTCAAACAGATCAAAGGTCAGTGGCCGCGGACCGAGGCGGAGTATTCCCTGGTGGCGCAAGGGGAGTAAGAGGGACCATGAGGATGGGTCGTCCGGTGGTTCCTCTGAAGTATCGGAGGTCTCGATAGTTCGGCGCCTCAATGAGGCATTGAAAATCCTTCCTGGGAGATGCTCCAGTGATCATGAAGCGCACCAAGACGGTCATGAAGCGAAGTGGAACAGCCGTGGCGCAAACCAAAACGGTCATGAGGCGAGGTAAGACGCTCATGAGGCGAGGTAAGATACTCATGAGGCGAGGTAAGACGCTCATGAGGCGAGGCAAGATACTCATGAGGCGAGGTAAGACGCTCATGAGGCGAGACAATATGTGCATGAAGCGAGGCAAGATAGTCATGAGGTGAGGTAGGGTACTCATGAGGCGAGGCAAGATGCTCATGAGGCGCACTAAAACGCCCACGGCGCGCAGTACAATGGCGATGAGACGCTATCGAAGGGTCATGAACCGTGTTCCGACCGTCAGGGACCTTTACGGCAGCACCACAACCCCCAACGCCTGGTCGGGATGGTCGATGAGCTTGTCGCAGGCAGCCGGGGCGTCGTTGAGGGACACTCGGTCGGTGATGAGGGAGTCTACGTCCAGTCGCCCCTCGGCGGTGAGTCGAAGTGACTCCTCCATGTTGCGCTTGGTCGTCCAGGGAACGAACACCGGGGGATAGGATTGCCCGTGCTCCCAGGCTTCATCGTGGTAACCGGGTCCCGGTCGAGCGGAGCTGCGAACATCGATGTTCCCCACGGCTGCCGCGAGGGTCTGGTTGAGGCTCGCACCCCCGACGACGACCACGTTCCCCATGTAATGAGTGTCGGGAGCAAGCTTCATGCACTGGAGGATTTGGCGAAATGCCTCGTTGCCGTCGCCTCCGAAGGCCATGATTGCGCAATCAACTCCATAACCACGGGTGAAGGATTCGGTGGCGGCAACCGGGTCCTCAGCCGCAACGTTCACGACAAGCTCGGCCCCCACCTTCTTCGCGACTTGCAGACGCAGCGGATAACGGTCCCACGCCACCACGTGAGCGCCGCCAAGGCGCGCCCACTGGACGCAGAACTGTCCCACGACTCCGAGACCGATGACGAGGACGTTTTCGCAAACGGAAACCTCGCCGCGTCGGATCGCGTGCAAGGCAGTGGTCGATAGCATCACCGAGGCGGCTTCCTCGTAAGTGACACCGTCGGGGATCGGCTCGGTCAGGTTACGGGGCACGACGGCATGGGTCGCGTGCAGGGCATAGCCGCCTCCGAGGCAGGCGAGTCGCGCGCCGACCGGGATATCCTCACACCCTTCGCCGCGGGCCAGGACGTTCCCGGCATTGCTGTAGCCGAACGGCCAGGGCTCGGCCTCGGGGTTTGGGTTCGCCCGTCGGCCTTTCACGCCGCCCAGCTCGGTGCCCGGGCTGATGAGGCTGGCCTTCACCTCGATAAGCACCTGCCCGGACTTCACCTCGGGGATTGGTTCCTCCCTGACCAGGATGACGCCGCTGCCATCAATGCATAGGACTCTTCGTGTGTTGCTCAAGGGATTCTCCTCTTGCAGGGGTGCCTCGAATGGAGATTGGATTCTACCACTCACGTCCGCGGGTTAGCAAGCCGACCGCTGTCCGAGCAAGGTTCCCGATCTCCTTCGACAGTGGCGAAGATATCCTTGACACCGGTTTTTGATTCCATTAGACTTACGGCACGATCGGTGGAATCCCCAGAGCGTAGACTTTGGAAGGAGGCAACACGGATGTCCTTTTACACCCGCACGTTTACGGTCTGCATGATTGTTGTTGGTTTCATTGTGGGTGGCTGCGGAGGAGGCGGAGGCGTCGTTCCTTCTTCCAGTCCCACGGGAGAAATCTCAGTCAGGGTGGATTTCACTCGTTCGTCCTCAACTGTCCGGACGTTGCCCGTTGGGACGAACACGGTAATCGTATCTGTGACAGGAAACGGCCTTCCGACGGCGCTCAATGCCGCGTTGACACCCAGCAATCCCTCCACGACCTTTTCCACAGTCCCGGTAGGAACCAAGATCGTTAGAGCCGACGCTTTCGACGGAACTCCCTCAAGCCCGGGGAATTTGCTGGGGGCGGGCTTTACGGACGTGGTAGTCGTAAAGGACCAGACGGCCAACGCGGACGTGACAGTCGGCACGGTGACAACCGAGGAGCGCCAGGTCGTCGGTGCCACGGACATCGACGGGGACACCGTAACGCTGTACCAGAGCACCGACGGCTCGAGCCGTCTGCTTCGCACCGACAGTCAGGGGTTGAAGCTTTACGGTGAGCGCGCCCCGGGAAACAGCAGAGAAGCCCTTTTCAGCCCGCCGGTTCTTGCTCCGAACGGACTCCACCCCGGGGAGACCTATTCGCAGACTTCCACCATACTCATTGACGGGTTTGACCGAGGGCGGGTGGGCGTGCTGGTGAGGCATGAGGGATTGGAGGGCGTCAGGGTGCCGGGAGGGGAGTTCAGCGGGAACGTTCCCCACCTGTCCGTTACTTTTACGCCGCTCGCTTCCGGGCTTTCCGTCCCCAGACAGTCTCCCATCACCCTCCTTGCACTCAAACGAGAAGACCTCTGGTTTGCCGCGAACCTGGGGCCTGCCATGATCCGCGATGAATTCACC
>JACQGJ010000409.1 GCA_016199605.1 Armatimonadota bacterium
CCGTCTGCCCCTCATCCAACGGAACGGATTCCAAGGGGCGAAGAATTCCATTCTCATACACAGCCTCAATGACTTTTGACATCGTGGGTCGGCCTCCCGTATCTGTTCCCATAGCGACATGGCGGGATTGCTATGAATGCGCGAGTATTGTAGGCTTTGGGCGCGGAGCAGTCAATCACGGGTAAGTGGATGCGGGAAAGTGAATACCGATGTGGTGGCATCCCGCGTGGTGATGATCCAGTCCGGTACTTTCGGAGAGCGCGAGTTCACGACCGCCCGGTTGGAAGGAGCGGAGGGCGATTGCCTGCAGATCGATGGTCGCTACGTGGCGGTTCGCCTGGGACCCTCCGCGCAGGCACGCCTCCACCTGGCGCTGAAGCGCCATGTCCATCGCCCTCCCTACGAGTTCCCGCCCTTCGCATAGAGTCCTCGTCGGCATTCAAGCTGGGGTTTGAGAGGATTGACTTGAGCGGCGTCGGGCCGAGGAAGCGGTCCTGACCGGCAATGATACCAACCCCGGCACGAAGGCGACTCCATTCGCAACCCCCGAAGGCATCCGGGTGCAGGTGCGCGTCTCCAAAGGAGTCAGCTCTGGTGCATCTCAGAAGAGTTCTGGCCAGCAGGAGGACACCGCGGCTACGACGGAGAAGGATGTGATTGAGCCAGCAACGTGCTTCAACGCAACGACGTTCGATCGCAGGGCCCGCTGGCGAGTGATGGAGTACGCGGGTCGACGGTTCTGACAGCGGCGTGGCTTTACTGAGTTGCCGAAGGAGTTCGGAGTAACGATAGACAGTTGGAGGCAGCGCGGGACCGGATCGCCCAGCGGCTGGCGCGTGAACGGCAAGTGCTCCGCAAGGCCGCTGTAGTTGAGAGGAAGTTGAAGGATGGAAACTTCACGGTGAGGTTTCACCCCCTCCAAGAGGTGAAAGATGCTTGGACCAAGGCAAGTCGTGCGCTTGAGTAGAACCATGCGCGCTCCGCCGCGTCTCGCCGTCGGTGTTTGGCTGTTACCGTTGTTTTCCTGCCTTGCCGCGGTTGGTCTTTCACAAGACAAACCTGTGCTCGTGCTTCAAACGGGACATACCGACGCTGTGAACGCAGTTGCCTTCAGCCCTGATGGTCGAAGCCTCGCGTCGGGAGGCGTTGACAACACTGTGCTTGTGTGGGACATCGGGACCGGAGATATTAAACTTCGGTTGCTTGGGCATGCGGAACGCGTGACCGCGGTCGCGTTCAGTCAGGACGGACGCATCCTGGCATCTGGGAGTCAGGATAGAAGTGTTATCCTCTGGGACGCGCAATCTGGCCTGGTCATGAGGAAGCGGACTCTTAAATCAGGTGTGACCGCTGTGACTTTTGTACCCAACGGCAAGGCAGTGATAGCGGCAACCCAAGTGGACAGCATTGTCCGCTGGGATCCAGTTTCTGGAAGTGCCGGGAAAGTGCTTGAAACGTTGCGGATCTCCGCCAACTACCTTGCCTATAGCAGTGATGGACGCCTGATGGCTGTGGGAGGAGGCAGTGTTATTCTGCTGGTGGACACGGCCAACGGGAAGATAACGCACCGACTCGCGGGTCACAACGGCCACGTAACCAGCGTCGCTTTCAGTCCTGATGGCAAGCGACTTGTATCAGGCAACCGGGATAACCCGGTTCGTTTATGGGATGTAGAAAGCGGCACAGAGACCGAGCTGATGAGTGGTCATACTGCCGGGGTGACGAGTCTTGCATTCAGTCCGGACGGTCAGTCCGTTGCCGCCGGTAGTAACGATTATAGCGTGATTCTCTGGGATGCGCGTACTGGAAAACTGGTGCGCAAGCTGGAGGGACACACCTTCACGGTGAATACCCTCTCCTTTAGTCCGGATGGTAGGACATTGGCCTCCGGATGCGCGGACACAACCATCATTCTCTGGGACGTGATGACAGGCGAAGAGAAGACATGCCTGGAGGGATACGCCTGCGCCGTGTGGAGCGTTTCCTACAGCCCTGATGGAGGCACTCTGGCTACCGGGGGTGCGGACCGGACCATCGCCCTGTGGGATATCAGAACAGGAAGAATCGGGCGAACACTGCCGGGAGTGCCCGACTGGGGCTGCAACGTTTCTTTCAGTCCCGATTGGCGGACCTACGTAACGGGAACAAACGAGAAGGTTCTGGCACTGCGCGACGTTGCCACAGGTAAGGTCAAGCGGAACCTTGCAGGTAGCGTGCCATTTGACGGAGGCGCGTTGTTCGGTTCGAAATCGGGAATCCTGGCAACCTGGATGAAGGACCGTTCGGTCTGGCTGTGGGATACAGCAACCGGGAGAGTCAAACAGAAGCTAAGTCCCGGAAGTAACAGCGACGGGATGGTGTTCAGCCCTGACTTACGTGAATTCGTTACGGTCACCAAGGGTAAAGCTGTCTTGCGTGACAGTCGGACCGGAAAGGTTAAGCTGAAACTGAAGGGCACCAGCTTCGGGGGGTATGGCAGGGCGTTTAGCCAGGACGGACAAATCATCGCGTTTGGGAAACCGGATGGGACAGTCCTGATAGCTGATACAGGGACCGGGAGAGTTCGTCAAACACTTGGGACACGTGACCTGGCCGCTGTGATTGGAGTTGCCTTCAGCAAGGACGGGAGGCTTTTGGGCATTTCCAGAGAGGACTGCACGATCGGTGTGTGGGACGTCAACTCCGGGAAATCAGTGAGTAGAATGTCCGGACACACACACGGGATCGCCGAGATGACATTCAGTCCCGACAGCAGGAGGTTGGCTTCTGGGAGTGAGGATGGTACAGTTCGGATATGGGATGTGGCCAGTGGACGAGAGCTGATTGCACTCATCAGCCTGGATGCCGCGGAGGGTTGGGTCGCGCTGACGCCACAGGGCTATTACAACTGCTCGGCGAACGGGGACAAGTACATCCGCTGGCGCGTTGGAGAAGGCGTCTTTCCCGCCAAGGAGTTCGAAAAACGGTTCATACGGCCCGACCTGGTGCTCAAAGCGATGCGAGGCGAAACCCTGGCCGCTAACCAGAAGCCGACTGTTGGGGGAAAGAAGGCTGCCGGTAACCGGCCAGCGCGAGGACAATGATGGGCGCGCATGACCCGTAGCGACGAGGATCGAAACCGTGTGTCAGCAACCACGCAAGGCACACGTGCAGAACGTGGCTTTGGGGAGGTAGACCATGAAACTTACCACATTAACTTGTATCCTTTTCCTGCTGGCCTGCTGCTCAGCATGGACCGCAGAGACCAGGGCGAGGCTCTTCGTCGCCCACAAGGGCAACGACACCAACCCCGGCACGAAGGCGAAGCCCTTCGCAACCCTTGAGCGCGCCCGGGACGAAATCCGTAAGTTCAAGCAGGCTGGCCTTCCAGACGGTGGCATCGCTGTCGAGATCGCTGGCGGAGTCTATGAACTCAAGCAGCCCATTGAGTTCACGGCCGAGGACTCCGGCACGGAGTCCGCCCCGACCGAGTACCGCGCCCGCAGGGACCAGGAGGTCCGCGTCATTGGAGGGAAGACCGTCACTGGATGGAAGCCGGTCACCGACTCGGCGGTGCTCCAGCGCCTCGACCCCGGCGCACATGGCAAGGTCTTCCAGGCGGACCTGAAGTCCCTTGGCATCACGGGCTTTCAGGGCATCAACAGCCCGCAGTCTTACCAGTCGGATCCCGGGCTTGAACTGTTCTTCCAGGGTAAGCCGATGACTCTGGCGCGTTATCCGAAATCGGGATACATGCACATCGTCAACGCCCTTGACGAGAAGGGAAATCCGGAGACGGGCATCGTCTCGACGCCTGAGGGCCCGTTCGTCTGCGATGACCCGCGCCCTCATACCTTGTTGAGCCGGACGTTTCATAGCAGCTTTGTCTTCCAGTGAAATCAAAGGATAGACTCCCCGTCAGCTTCAAAAGTCTGCTGCGAGGAGTATACTACGGCTTCAGAGGTTGCCTTCGTCGTAGCGGGTGGTATTTCAGACAACACGACTGCAAGGACTCAAGTCGCGCCGCCCTGTTGACCAGTTGTACCTCTTGGAGGGTAGAATGAAAAAGTCCGTCTTGCTCGTATGTGTTGCTGTGTCGTGCCTCACGGGCTCTGCCGTGCGTGCGGAGGAGTTGCCCGCGTATCACAGTTCGGTCTACTTCCCCGCGCAGCCGCTGCCGTGGACAGCCGAGGTCTACGCGGACTTCGGCGCTTTGCTGGCGAAACTCGAGGCAAAAGCGACCCTCGATCCTGCGGCCATTCGCGTGACCACTGCTGCCGGTGAGGCGCTGCCAACGCGATTCGAACCGGACGCGCAGAACTCCGCCCGGGGAGTGGTGCGCTGGAGCGCGCCGGCGACCCCGAAGGCGGAAGGGC
>JACQGJ010000410.1 GCA_016199605.1 Armatimonadota bacterium
CTGTGTCCGCTGCTGGGATGGGCGTAGGCCGACACTCGAGAAAGGGAACCGCAGAAGAGAACCTTCTTGCCAACGCGCCCCCCTGATTGTTGGAGGGCATGCCTCAGACCGCCATCAATTGCAGCCACAACTCCCTTGGAGGAACCTCCGTTGGTGGCGCTCACCGCGTCAGATGCCGGCCGCCTCGCCCCTTGACCACGCTGGTCCACTGGACACCCCGGACACTCGTCTGAGGGGTGTGGGCGTGCTCGATGCCAGCGGGTGTTACGACCAGCGTGTAGGGTCCCACCCGGACGGTGAGGGTCTCGCCGTTTTCGCTCCGCAGCGTCACCGTTGTGGTCCCTTCCGTGAACAACCAGTACTCGTCGATGTCGTGGTAGTGAAGCTCTGTCTTCTGAGGCGGTGATATCTCGAAGAAGCTGTAGCTTGCAGCTTCGACGGGATCGAGGCGAGTTCTCAGCCCCTCCTCCAACCCTTCCCCAATCCCAAGTCGGACGATCATTTGATCCAAAGGACATGACATTTCCGGGCTCCTCCTGCTTTGTGGGTGTCAGCAGGCTATACCTTCGAGCCATAATTTACAAGCACTTAATAGCGTCGAAATCTGAACGAAACAAAATTCCACTATATTTATCAGGAACTTGCAGGAAGTCCTCAATCGACAGAGCAAGCTCATCGAAGGGTGGATGTCAATGAAGATGCTGGTGGCGATCGTGCGACCCCACAAACTACAGGACGTTAAGAGCGCCCTGGGCGAGATAGGGATCTCAGGCATGACCGTTGCCGACGTTCGGGGCTGTGGAAGGCAGAAAGGGCATGTCGAACGATACCGCGGCTCAGAATACACCATCGATTTGCTCGCAAAGATCCGGCTGGAGATCGTCGTCGATGACGACCAGGTAGAGCGCGCTGTCGAGTGTATCTCCACGGCGGCTCGGACCGGTGAGATCGGGGACGGCAAGATCTTCGTCCTCCCCATTGAAAACGCGGTTCGGGTGCGAACCGGCGATCGCGGGGGAGATGCTTTGTGAATCCGATGGCAAGAGGTCGAGGGTCGAGAGGGCGCGCAATGCGGGACTACTTGAACGGTGACCAGTCCTCCGCCCGACACCATGAGCCATCCAATCTGAATCTCGGAGAAATTGAAAGGAGTTAGACAAATGGCCAAGACGGCAAAAGAGGCAGTCGCGTTTGCCCACGAAGCGGGCGTCAAGGTGGTGGACCTCCGGTTTACCGACCTCCCAGGGATCTGGCAGCATTTTTCAATCGGGGTCGGCGACTTCACGGAGGAATTCATCGAAGAGGGTGCGGGGTTCGACGGGTCAAGCATCCGTGGTTTCCAGCATATCCAGGAAAGCGATATGCTCCTCGCCCCGGATCCCGATACGGTGTTCGTCGATCCGTGCCTGGAGATTCCAACCCTTGTGATCCTCTGCAACGTGAAGGATCCCTTGACCCACGAACCCTACAGTCGGGACCCGCGCTACATCACCCAGAAAGCCGCAAACTACCTGAAGCAGACGGGCATCGGCGATGACTCATACTGGGGACCGGAGCCGGAGTTCTTTATTCTAAACGATGTGAAATTCGACAGCGGTCCGAACTTCTCTTACTACGAGATCGATTCCACTGAGGGAATCTGGAACAGCGGAAAAGATGAGTCTCCGAACCTGGGCTACAAGATCAGGCACAAGGAAGGCTATTTCCCCGTGCCGCCCATGGACAGCCTGCAGGACATTCGGTCGGAGATCATGCTGACTCTCGAGCAGGTTGGCATCAAAGTGGAGGTACACCACCATGAAGTGGCTTCGGCTGGTCAGTGCGAGATCGACATGCGCTATGACAAGATGCTGAAGATGGGAGACAACCTGATGATCTTCAAGTACATCGTCAAGAACATCGCCCGTCAGCATGACATGACCGCCACGTTCATGCCCAAGCCGATCTTCCAGGACAACGGCTCGGGAATGCACTGCCATCAGAGCATCTGGAAGAATGGCGAAAACGTCTTCTACGATGAGAAGGGCTACGCGGGCCTGAGCGATACGGCTCGCTACTACATCGGCGGGTTGCTGAAGCACACGCCTTCCATCCTTGCCTTTGCCGCGCCCACAACGAACGCCTACCGCCGCCTGGTTCCCGGGTATGAGGCTCCCGTGAATCTGGTATATTCGCAGCGCAACCGCTCGGCTTGCGTCCGTATCCCGATGTACTTCCAGTCGCCGAAGGCGAAACGCATCGAATTTCGCTGCCCCGATCCTTCGTGCAACGGTTACCTGGCCTTTGCCGCCATGCTGATGGCGGGAATCGATGGGGTCCAGAACAAGATCGACCCCGGCGCTCCGATCGACAAGGACCTCTATGACCTTCCGCCGGAAGAGGCAAAGAACATCAAGAAGACTCCCGGCAGCCTGGAGGAATCCCTCAACGCCCTGGAGCAGGATCACGACTTCCTGATGAAGGGCGACGTATTCACACAAGACCTGATCGACGTCTGGTTGGAGTACAAGCGTGAGAGGGAAGTGGACGCCGTGCGTCTTCGGCCCCACCCGCATGAGTTCGCGCTTTACTTCGACATTTAGCAACCGACTCAACCCGAGCGTCTGCCTACGCCCTTGGGCAGAGGCATGTCGGGTTCATTTCTCCGAGATCGGACAGACCACCCCCGACGCGTATCCTCGGGGGTGGTCTGTTTGCGGAGACTGACGGGTTGAGTGGTTGGCGACGGGGTCTCGGCTGGGGGCGCAATGGTGCAGTTACACAGCTACGGCTTCTTCCGGCCAGTCGAAGACCAAGCCGACATAACGACCCAATTGCCATACGCGGTCGCGCATACGGGCATTGCGTTCCTCCAAGTCAGCAGGCTCATACCGAAGCCGGATGTCAACTGTAAACTCCTCTCCTGCGTAGGGTCCTGCAAACGAGAGACCTGCTACGCAATCTCCCATTTCCTCCTTGATGATCTGAGCAACTTGCTCCTTCAAGTCCATCTAACTCACCTCCAGTATCCGACAGCACTCCTCACTAAAGCGCGTGAACAAAGCCACCGCTCGATTCACATCACGCAGGCGGCGACGTTTCTGCAGTTCATAGTCCGCCTCGCCACGCAGGTCGCAAAGCTCGCCTAAAGCTCTACATGCCTCCATCGTCATCAACCCGGTCGATACGTAGTGCTGGTAGAGTTCACTCATGACTTGCTGATGAACACTTCCTCGCCACTGGTCTGGCTGCAATCCCACCTCAACCAGCAACCGCCTGCCAAGATGATGTGCAGCATAGTAGAGACGGCCAATCATCATCCGATAGAACCACTGATGACTGACTCCCATCTGCAGGAACAACTCAACAAATGTCTTTGTGTCTTTTGCGAACTCGACCTCAGGCATCTACGGGCCTTTCAACTGTAGTGTGTCTGGATTGTAACCCGTATTGCCCCACGAAGCAACGCGGGATTACCACCTCACCACATACCTCCCCGCCCCCTTCTTCCCCAACGACAGCGACAAACGGCCTTTCTCTATCTTGAAACCCGCCTTCCCCATGTCCCGCTGAGTTCCCGCTTCGAGGGCGCGAACTTCGAGCTTGGAGAGGTTCGCATTGGCAGCCAATGACTTGACATCGAAGGATAAGTTGATCGCCCTGTCCCGAGGGTAGGGGAAGATCGTCAGGCCGTCTTTACTCTTTTTGATTTTGATGGAGCCGTTGGTGGCAACTTTGCCGAAGGTAATGGTCGTGCCCGGTGGATTGAGATGAGCAGTGAAGTCAGCTTTCGGCGTGGCTATTTGCTTTACTGCTTCGTCGAAATCGATGAGCCTGATGTTGGTGATTTTGCCGTCCTGCCGTTCGAGTTCCAGCCGGCCGAGGAAGATGCGACTTCCGCCTGCATCAACGCCCTTCAACTGGACCCGCTCCTGCTTGAACAGTCCGAGGACGAGGTCGTAGGTGTCGAACTGGTCCTCTGGCACAGTGATGGTGTATGGCCCATCCAGGAGAGTCTCGCCCTTTTGCCACTGACTTGTGGGCTTAGGCACCGCGTGGTCCTGCTGGAAAGCGATCTGAGCGGAGTTCTGGGCCGCGGCGTTGGTGAAATGGACGAAACAGTGGTAGTCCTGGTCGAGGGAGTCGTTGACCACCCATTCGTAAGTCGCTTGAATCTTGTTGCCGCCGAGGTATCTGAACTCGCGCAACTTCGGCTCGATGTCCTTGCCCTGAGTCAGGTAGGGCATGTTGAACGAAGTGCGTGAGTCAACGAACACATACTCCGGGCACTCCGCGTAATCGGCGAACTTTCCGTCAATCATCGCGGTGTAGACCTCGGTTGCCGGACCCAGGGCGAGGAACCCCCACTGCGGCAGGAGGCGACCTTGGACTGTCCACGGTTCCTTCTTCCAGTTGACCCACAGAGTCAGTCCGCTGTCATACTTGATGCGTTGTCTCCCGCGGTCGCCCATCACAAGAGCAGCGCTTCCCGAGACGAATCGCCCGTCCACCTCGTAGCTGATATCCGTCGGCTTCGCGTTCCCGTAGAGTCGCTGCACGGCATGCATCAGGTGGTGTTCTCTGGCTACCCATTGAATGTTGTCCGTTGAGGCGCTACCAATGAATCCCGCGTGTCCGTAGGCAAGTTCCTGGGCGCGGTACTTGTCTATCTGCTCCGGCGCGCCGGTGTCCCAGCCGAGGCGATGGTTGTAGCCACGCTCGAACCACCGCTCGTAATATCCCATGCCGTGGTTGACCATCTGCGGGTGTAGCTTCAGCAGGTCGAAGTCGAGGAAGGGATCGTGATTCTCCCCGCCGGTAACCTGCGCCTCGACTCCGTCGCACCGTCCCGCCCAGTAGAACTGGTTGAAGCCTTCGCCGAACAGGGGCCCGCCGTGCGTGTCGCGCATGTACTGGAACAACTCAGTGTCATACTTCACCTTCGCCAATGCCATCGCGGCCATCGGCTGGTTCGCCTCGTGGTCGAGTTGATGCCACGGCGGGACGCAGGTGTGGACGTCCAGGTAGGCAGCAGTCGTCTTGTATCGCTTGTGAATCTCGGGCGAGTTCTGCTTCGCATAGCCGAGGGCGCGGTTGCACTTCAAACCGAAGCTCTGCACTCCGGTTCCCGCGTTGAACCATGCCTTCGACGGCGAACCATCTGTCCATAGCACCCTCGCCGTCGGGTCATACGACGGTGCGTCCGGGTAAAGGTCAATGTAGTTCTCGTGTACCGACCAAACGTAGCCGCACTCGTTCGCCGCCTTCCCGAACTCGATCATTCCCTCGTCGCCGCCAAACTGGGGATACGCTGGGATGTGGTCAGGCAACTTCACATCGTAGCCGTATCGCTGCCATACGTGTTGGATGATGGCGAGGTGATCCACGCCATTGTCTTTGAGGTCGCGCAGGTTGTCGGCGTCGCCCTTGTAGGTCCCATCATGATGCCCCCACACGTCGAGCATGATGCGTGGACCGAGCACGTTGAGAAACGGCGAGGGCGGATGGGGTGCGTTGGGAAGCACCTCGTTGATGTTCGGCGAGACTGCCACGTACCCTGTCTCCATCATTGGGTTGCGCGAACCATCGGTCTTTGGCTGGTAGGTCGCTTCCCCTTGCGGACAAAGCGAAGCGTGCGAGAGCGTCCAGTCGAGATAGCGACAGACAAAGGCGTTCTCCGCCGAAAGGTAAGTCACGAATCCCCGGCTCCAGTCGGCAGGCATGTAGGGGACGGTGAAGGTTTTACGCAGCAGCGTCGCGCCAACGTGACCGAGAGAGAAGCTGCTGACAATTGGCTGGTCGCATGAGGTTGAAACCCCGAGCGACTTTCCGAGGATCTTGAAGCGCCAGTGAACCAGCAGCGGCTTGCCTTGGATGTCATACTCCCAATCAACCGCGAGCGCTTGGCCGTTTTCCGTCAGATCAAGGTTCTTCGCCTTTCCGCCAGTTGCAGCAACTTGCCTGACTTTGTCGCCCTCTTTCAACTCGACTGTCACGCCACCACCTTGCGCGGGCTGGAAAGCGTGACTACCATCCACCTGCGCTGAGAAATCGTCGAGAGTTCCCGTCTTCGCCTCGTAGGTGTAGACGACCTCACAGTCTTCCGCTGAGTAATTGAAGCGATATGTGTCACCCACTTTTTTGATGCTGTTCCTGCACGGCATTAAGTTTGACGGGACAACACCATTCTTGTTGCTGTTGCTCAGAGGCTTCACTCCAACTCGCGCCGCAGCCTGGTAGGCTTTAGTCGAAGTCAGTCGTTTGATCAACTCCGCCCGGCTGGTCTTCGCCGTTCCGCAGAGGAACTTCGCGTCTCCAACGAAAGAGTAGTCCCACGACGAGTCGTTCTTCGGACCGGGTTCGGTTTGAAGTCGCAGTGTGACGGTCTTGCCCGCGTACTGCGACAGGTCGAAGTCATAGTCAATCCACTCTGACATGTCCTGATGTTTGCGCATCAATTCGTGGTCCTTGCCGCCGTGAACCAGATAGCACGAGAAGGTCACACCATCGCTCCTCCCCGGCACTGCAAACTCCGCACCGATGGCGATGCCGAAAGAGAACTTGAGGGGCGTTATCTTCGGCAGCGACAACTCATAATCCACCCACACCTTTCCCGGTGGAACCTTCCACGGCGAGTGCAGTAGAATCGCCGACCGTCCCTGGACCTTCCCCCACGGCATGAACGAAATCCCGCTATCGGTCGTGAAGTGCCCCGTCCATGACAGCGGCATCTCGACCACCTCTTTGCCGTAGGATTGGTAGCAGACGCGGTAAAGCCCGATGTCCTCCAGCGGCGTTTCACCGGGAGGGAGAGGGACGGTGAGGTCCTGGGCACAGGTGTTAGATAGCAAGGACGTTATCATCACCAATTGGAGAAGAAAGCTTAGCCTTGTCATGAGGACTCCTTCGAGCAGTTTTCAATGCGGCGTTTGCTCTGATTCTGTGAACCGCCTCCCGACCGTCTCCATCCGACGCCGCATACTCGGCCAGTAACCCGTAGGAAACACAGCGAACATCAAGGCAACGCCGGAATGAGTCAGGAAGTAGAGAACCCAGGATGCCAGCAAACCAGAGGCGACCATCAAGGATGACAGGGAGATTATCCATCTTTTGGCTTGCAGGAAGTCCAGGACCTCCTGGTTCTTCACCTGATGCTGCTTACCAGTTCCGGCTGACACTCCCGAAGCACCCAACTTGCGGTCCCAGATTCGATCCAAGCCCCAAAAGCACCAGAAGAAAAAGGCACAAACTGCTGCTGTATCGAAAGCCACGTGAAAGCTCTTCTTCACGTGGGGTTGGCCGTGAGCGACCCAGAACATCACTGCCCAGGAAACAAGCGGGGAAAGCCAGAAGATTAGCAGGGCTGTGCGAATGGTGCTCTCGAAGCTTTTCTGCAGTTGGTTCATCGCATGGCGCTCCCATCAGAAACACAGTGGGTCCGAAATGCCTTGAGCCCCCACGTCATCTTGTTTACAGTGCCGGGGACAATAGGCAAATGGGACGGGCTCTATCAAGGGGGATGTTCCCCCAGAGCTTTCAGCGCTCGACGCAGATTGATCACTTCGGGACGGTTCAGTTGGAGTGCATCTACTGTTGCACGCCCAATGTCAGTGCGGCCGATCATGAGGAGGCCGTCTGCACTCCATCGGAAGTGCCGTGACCACTGGTCAAGGCGAGGGTTAGACAGGGGCACACCGCGTTGTGTCTGTGGGTCTGGGGCTTGTGTCTTGTCGCATTTTCGGGTATTGCACGCAGGACACGACCACGCTAATTCTTCCAGGGAATCGCCTCCACCCATGGCGCGAGGAATCACGTGTTCACAAACGCAGGGCGCGGATGAGAACGTAGCTGGGTGCCGGCAGTATTCACAGCGATTCAGGGCCCGCTCACGAATTGCGTGACGAAGAGACCGCGGAACGGACCTACGCCTCACCGTCTCCGCCTTGCCATCCAATCTCCAGCATTACCTCTCTGACCGGCTTGCCTCTCCTACAGGTCAGTTCTGCAAGGGCCTCCACCCTCATTACACTGAGTTGCTCCGTTTCCGTGGCGATCGCTCGATATTCGTCGATCTCCAGCGGAGCCAAGTTGCCGCTTTCACTCTTGTCCATCAATTGCTTGAAGCGCTTTTCTTTGGCTGCGGGCAAACGTAAGCGCGTGGTTTCCAGCAGGTCTGTATCATCCTGCGTGTCGCTTCCATCCTCCCTTTCCCATTTCCGGAACTTCCGTTTGAACTCATGCAACCTTGCCGGGGGCAGGTGCACTATTGCCTCTATGAGTTGGTCCACCTTCATAGCATCAGGAATCTGTGGTCCCGGCATGCTCTTCTCTCCTTTCGCCAATCGCCTGCGGCTATTCTACCTCATTTCGGCGTCAGTTGAAACCATCGCGTCTCACCCATCGGCATATCCAGGTCGATGGTGGCCGTCCGTTCTGCCATCACCTTCCCCGAAGTAAGGTCCACGACCTTCGACTGCGCGGCAAGATGGAGTGTCTTCTTCCCCGGATACATCGCATGAATGGTCGCGAAGTATTGGCTGGCATAGACGGCATCGCCGGGATCGGCGGCACACCAAGCTCCGGCCCATTGGGCAAGGTTATGCAGGAACTGCTCGCACATCCCCACGCCTCCGAAGAAGACGGATTTCCACTTGCCAAAGTCGCGGCAGGCGACGGCGGTCTTGCCGTCAGGATAAGTGCCGAGGACTGTTGCCGCCGGGTCGGCGACTTCGAAGGCCGGGCCGGTGAGTGTTCCGGTTCCGAGTAAACCGTCGAGTCCACGCAACAGCGGATGATCTCCTTCAACTGGCGTGGTGAGGAGTTGCGTGTCTTTCGGCAGGGCGCGCACCTTGATACCGGTCACGTCGCTGACGACCGCAGCCGGACTGTCTGCCCCAACCACCCCCGGCGCATGGACGAACACGAGCAGCTTGCCGTCACTCCGCAGAGAAAGAATCCTTGATCGCTGCTCCGAAGACAGGAAGTGCGGATTCAGGAAGACATAGACCTTGTAGTCAGGCAGGTTCTTCTGAGACAGGTCCTCCTGCAGGTAAAGATGATAAGGCACGCCGCATTGGTTGAGGATGAACAATTGCTGCACGATGCCCTGGTAGCGATACGGTCCCGCAGCCTGCCAGGCGAGATAGTCCAGACTGCGCTCACTGATGAACACCGCCATGTCCGCTCTGGGCACGCCGGGTTGTGCCACGTCACGCTTGAATGCGGCAACCGCTTCGGCAACGCCTTTCATGATTCCGTCGTCACGAAACCATCCGCCGCTCATGTCATACCACCAGGTGCCGTGACCGTAGGCCAGCATCATCCCGCTCTCCCGTCGCACCATGGCGCTATGATCTTGCGCAAGAGTCGCCCGCCCCACGCTGCGATCCTGGTCCGCGTCGAGGGGGCCTGACAGCCACGAGCGAAAGTCCTGTTCGGTCAGCCAGATCTTGTTGTGCAGACGAACCGAACCCCAGGTCGAATGACACTCTCCTACCTCGCCCGGCATACGAACTCCATAAGCGGTTGGCCCTGCGAGAAAGTCGAAGTCCTTGTAGTTCAGGAGATGACTCAGTGCGAGGTGGCTGTCCACATTCGCCGCGGCGTCTTCGTAGTAGGTGCTGACCAGTGTCTTGCCTTGAGTCTCTCTTTTGATGACGCGGGCGTACCCGGCAATTGTCTCCACCGTTCCCAAGCTGAAGAAACGGTTGTAGTCGGCGATGTCCTGGTCGCGTTTCGTATCGAGTAGAAAGCCCGGAGCAAGGCGACGTTCACCCGAGGGAATCGTCGCGTTGTCGAAGGTAACATTGGTGCGATTCCAAGCGCGCTGGAACGCAATCACATTTCCTTCGTAGAATCGTCGCAGCCAATCACGAAGTGCTCGGACCGAGGCTTCGCTGTAATCGGCCAGGTGTATATCCGCAGGGCCGTACTTAACCCACTGGAAGAACTGACCATCGTTCAGTCCGGCGACGTGGTAGCCAATGACCGCTTTGCCCGCAACGGTGGATCGGACGTGTTTGACCAATGCTCGAAGGGTTCTGGCAGTGTCTTCTCGAAGCACCGAGGAGACAAGGGAGGGCCCGTAGCGCTCGTTGTCAGTTGGCTCCCGCCCCCAGTCCTTCGGGTGCATGACGACCACCGACTTCTTCCCATACTGGTCGCAACAGACTTCGGTCGGATGTTCCCTGCCCCAGTCGCGGTACGGGTCTGTTGCCATGTAGAAGATGATGTAGCCCTCGGGGTCAACGCGCAGGACTCGCCACAGCAGGTCCTCTACCTCTCGCCAGTCATACCGATCCTTCCCCAGCCACGGTCCTTTGTCACCGTAGACCCCGTGACCGAGGATGAGCGGAACGAGGTAGACTCGCACCCCCGCGTCACGAAAGTCTTTGATCTGCGCATCGATGGGGTTGTGGAAGGGACTTACGTAGAAACACGCGGGAGTGAGCTTGCCGTCTATCACAAACCGCGCACGACCGTTGATGACCTGCACCGACGCGGTTGCCTGCTTGCGTTTCGCCACAATCGCCTTCGCCTGCTCCAGTGGTGGAAGCTGTTCCGCGACAGGCTTCTCGTAGCGCGGCTTGTAGTCGGCAGTCCCGGGCACTACTTCAACCACTTCGATGTCGTCCCACGAAACGGTGACCGGTGCGAACGCGGCGAGGCAGTGGATGCGCAGCCGGGTGTTCCCCTCCCGCACCTTTACCCGAACGCTAATCTGCTTCCAGCCCTCACCAGTGTAGTGCGGTTGCGGAACGCTAAACGCATTCGGGAATTTCATGTCTCCAATGTCGGGTATATATTGGCTGACCATAAAGTAGACGCAGCCGCGCGACCGACCGTAGACGCTGATCCACCCGCGCACGTCGTATTCCTTCCCCGACTGAACGGGGATGAACTCGCTGGCCAACATGCTGTGGCCGACGACGTTGGTCTTCGTCATCTTCAACGACCGGTTGCCGTCGTGCACCCGCTCCGTGTCCCACGACCAGTCACCCTTGCCGTTCTCTCCGAGGGTGAAGGTCCAGTGGTCAATCTGGTCTGTTCCTGATTCGAAGCTGAAGTTGGAAACAGAGATCGGTTGTGCAAGGGCAATGGCGCCGAACAGTGAACAAATCATCCACAAGACCGCAGTGCCTACTCGTTGTTGAGGTCGAGTGGTAGGTTCAAAGGAGCGATTCACGCCAGCCCACCTTCTTGTGATGTTTGACACCGAAAGGCTACCAGCAATCGTTGCAGCCGTCAACGGAGATGCGTGCACGATTCCCTTGACCGCCGCAATGTGAATCACAGATAATTCACCCGAAGCAAAAAATAGGTGAGGCGGTGATGGGCGAAATCCTTGTCCTTCGAGAGCGCGCCAGCCCTGCTCAGATTGCGGTCATGCAGGAAGCTCTTCAAAGCTACATCAAGCTGGCAGTTGACATTCGGCGTGGGATTCTGGCGGGCGGCGGCGTCATGCACGCAGACTGCGAAGCTGCTCTTCTGGAGGAAGGCAGTTACCAGGAGGATATCTGGGGCGCAGACTGGATTCCCGAATCGCGTCAAGTCGGGTTCGAATCTCTGATCAATATCCGTCCACACCAGGACAACCCATCAATGGAAATCCTGGACGAAATCCTTCGGAGTCAGGTCGAGGTGATTTCTCGTCGGTTACTGGAGGCACTATGAAAAACCTTGATACCGTCCGAGAGCGATACCTTCGGGATCCGTTGCCTGTGCGGCTGGGCGGATTGGCAGCGAATCTTTCACGCATTGCCTCTTTCTCGCGGGATCCGGCGAACACAGCAGCAGTGGATGGTCTGTTCGAGGAAAGCAAATACTTCATCGAGTGGACAATCCGGGACGCACAAATCGAGGAACAGGCCGAATTGGTGCAACTGCAAGTTCAATTGGCTGTATGGCATCGCCGTTGGTTGAGGGACTTCCTTCAGGAAGAGACGCGCACCCGACTTGCTCAGAACGCTAAGCAATGGTCCCGGCGAGCGCTACTGGTGTCTGGACTGATTCCCCCTCCGAGAGCATGATTTCCCTACTTCTCCCCGCCTCTACTCCTCCGCAACACTTCATCCTCCGGGAGGTCTATTCGACTGCCCGCAAAATCCGGCGGGTCGGTTTCCTCAAGACTTGCTCCGATATCATTTTCGTGAGGACAACGAGGTCACCTCTATCATCCAGAGCTTAGCAGAACACCCACTCCCGCGTTCGCGGTGCGTCTGTGGAGGGTCTCGGTTTCTTGACAACCCCACACCCGTTTGTTAGACTCACGACTGCCCGTTATGGGACGTGGAGAGCATGATGGTAGCACACATGACAGGAACCTTGGTATCACAGCGACGACAGCGGACCTGCCCCGGAATGGTCCTCCTATTTCTTCTGTCTGCCGCCGTGCCAGTCCGTTCGGGGGCGGAGATTATCGCCCTCAATGCGACTCGAAAACTACCAGTCCCCACCCAGAACGTGAACGGGGAGTGGCTGGCTCCCATTGTGGGAATTCTATCGGAATTCGGCGTCAAGTCGCATTTCGAATCCGCCACAAAGAGCCTCACTCTCGAGTCGAGCGACGGCCGCACGGCTGTCCTGACCGTTGGCAAGAGCGAGTTGGTTACCGGCGCCAGCAAGCTGAAGCTGAATGCTCCCCCCGGTCTGGACCAGGGAAATATCCTGCTGCCGGTCTCTGCGGTGGCTCGATGGCTGGGTCTTTCTTTCCGGCTCACCGAAAAGGGCGACATCGAGTTGAATCATGGCGTGCTCGACCTCAACGTGCGGGAGTCCGGAGAGAAGTTCGTTGTTGAGGTGCATAACAGCGGGCCTACTCAATATACCTACGGTCGTCTTTCCGAGCCTGACCGCCTTTACGTGGACATCAAACAGGCGGACCTTCTGGTCACTGAGCGCAACTTGACGGTTGGCCACGCCCTCGTCAAGTCGGTGCGTGCGGGGCAATTCAGTAAGCATCCCGATGTAACCCGAGTGGTTGTGGACCTGGCCAAGGCTTGCGAGGTGGCTGTAACGGGGGGAAGCTCCGACCCTCGCATCAAGATCGTTCTTTCGCCAGTTTTGTCTCCAAAGGAAGGTCCGCCTCTGCGCACGACAAGTTCCACCCCGGCGAGTGGGACAACCTCCAGCCGGGGTGCTCTTCCCGGTCGCGGGCTGCCCGGGGCGCGCCTTGTCCTAACGCCCTCCCGAGGCACTCCCGTGAAGTGGGAGGAGCTGGTGATCGTGGTCGATGCGGGACATGGGGGGAAGGATCCGGGGGCTGAGGGAACAACAGGGATCCACGAGAAAGACCTGGCTCTCGACATCGCCAAGAAGCTGGCCAGCCTCCTCCAGAGCACCGGCGCCAAAGTAGTGCTGACCCGATCTGATGATATCTACTTGAAACTCGCCGAGCGCGTCGAGATTGCCCAGAAGGAAAAAGCCAACCTTTTCATCAGCGTCCATATCAATTCGGCGCCGACACCCAATAAGCTTTCAGGGACAGAGGTCTACTACTACACTGAGCAGAGCCTGCCCTTCGCTCAGCATGTTCACGAGAGTATGATCGGCGAGTTGGGGCTAAAAGACGGCGGCATCCGCCAGAGGCGTTTCTACGTCATCCGCCACACGACAATGCCCGCCATCTTGACCGAGACCGCCTATATCAACAATACGAAAGAGGAGAAGCTCCTGAATACCCCCGAGTTCCGGCAAAAAGCCGCCTCAGCCATTTACAGCGGGATCAGGAGCTTCGTGCTGAACGTGCCCCTGCCGACCACCGCGAGCGGAACTTCGACAGTCATCCCCGCGCCCGGAGAAGCTCCAATAGTCGGCACTCCGGCAGTCGTCCCACGCGAGTCCGGCGCAGGGGAGGATACGCCATGAAAGCAGGAAATCTGCTGTGCGACCCCCGCGCTCAAGGTCGTCATGCCTGCTGAACATCCTCCGGCCCTTTTCCCTCGTCCGCGTCCCCTGGGAGTTCTCGTGGCTCTGATTTTTCTTGCCGCGTCAGCGGCAACCTTCACGTGGGTCAACAAGCAGTCGGAGCCGCCCTCGTCGACGAACCTGTACCTGATCGCACCGGGACAGACATACCTCAACCTCGAGCCCGTAGACCTTCAGGGAACAAAGCCGGTGGAGCGGGCGAAGGCTCTGATCGAAGCACTAATCCGCAGGAGCGACACGTCGGAAGCGGACCGCCGGGTCGTGCCGTTGGGAACGAAACTCCTAGGTGTAACTGCCGAGGGAGACACTGTGACTTTGAACTTCAACTCGGTGATGAATACGCCTGGGTTCTGGAGCGGGTCCGAGCACGAGTATCTCGCGGTGTACGCGATTGTGAATACGGTGACTCAAGTGCCCGGCATTCAGTCGGTGCAAATCCGTATCGAGGGTCAGGAAGTGGAGAGCCTCGGGGGTCACGTCGAGTTGGGCGAACCTTTGGGGAAGGATGAAGCGGTAATGAGAACTGGCAAAGCAGGTGGCCGCCGATGAGCCGGCCGGAGGGCAGAAAACCCGACGAACTGCGCTCGGTGAGAATGCAGCCGGGCTGGTCAAAATACGCTGAAGGCTCATGTCTTATCGACATGGGTGACACCCGCGTCTTGTGTACCGCCACCGTAGACGAGACCGTGCCCCATTTCATGAAAGGAACGAGCATGGGATGGGTGACCGGTGAGTACGGAATGCTCCCCCGGTCGTGTAACAGTCGCATCCTGCGCGATGCCTCCCGATCGCGTCCCGACGGTCGGGCTCTGGAGATTCAGCGCCTGATTGGCCGATCCCTCAGAGCGGTCGTGGATACGCGGGCACTGGGTGAACGCACCCTCTTGATCGATTGCGACGTCCTGCAAGCCGACGGCGGAACCCGCACCGCGGCGATCACCGGGGCGTATATCGCTCTCAGCCAGGCGATTGTGTGGCTCAGAGAGCAGGGGAAAATCAAGATGAACCCCCTTCTCAGCAACGTCGCTGCGGTGAGTGTCGGAGTTGTCGAGAACGAAGAGCGCCTGGACTTGTGCTATACGGAGGACTCAAGGGCCTCCGTGGACATGAACGTTGTAATGACAACGGGCGGCAAACTGATCGAAGTCCAGTCCACCGCCGAGGGCGCTCCTTTCCACCGGTCCCAACTGCTCCGGCTCCTCGATCTGGCCCAGGCCGGGATCGACCAACTCATCGATCTACAAAACGCTGTCGTTGCCACGCTGCAATAGCGGAGTGACAGGTGTGGTTTGCCCGTGACACCAAAGCCCCTGCTCATCGCCACACGCAACCCTTCCAAGCTCCGAGAGTTCAAAGAACTACTCAAGGAGGTCGATCTTCCCTTTGTGTCTCTCCTGGACTTTCCGCAAGCGCAGGTCGGCGAGGAGGTTGGGGAGACCTTCGAGGAGATCGCTGCCTGCAAGGCTCGTGACGCTCACCAGGCGACGGGTCTCCTTTCCCTCGCTGACGACTCGGGATTAGAGATCGATGCCCTCGGAGGCGCTCCGGGGATTCACTCCCATCGTTTCCTGGGCGACGGGGTTACCGACGATGAAAGAAATTGTCATATTCTCCGGCAGATGGCGGGGCTTCCCATGCAAGAAAGGACGGCTCGGTTCCGGTGCAGTCTGGCGATTGCTGTCTCGGCAGGCGAGGTGTATACGGTGAGCGGCGCTTGCGAAGGCTTGATCGCAGACGAGCCTCGCGGGGCCAACGGTTTTGGGTATGATCCCCTCTTCCTCCTTCCTGACTTGGGAAAGACGATGGCGGAGCTTACTTCGGAGGAGAAGAACCGCCTGAGCCACCGTGGACGCGCAGCCAGCGCGGCGATTCCGCTGATCCGGAGTCCGCGTTCCACGCGGTAGCTGGCGACACTTCGGGTTTGAAGAACTCACGCTGTTACTGATCCGTTGGTCCTGCAACAGCCCCTCTTCGTCTTCACGCAAACAACTGCCGGCAAAGAGTGGCAGCCCTCTTTAGTAGGACCAGAACCGGTAGGTCGTTCTGTCCAAAATCATACCGGTAATACTCCACATACTGCCCACCACAAACTCCCCGAGGATCAGTCCCATGCAGAAGGGGATCGCACGGCGGTAGGAATCGATGCCGCGATAGCGGAGCACCGCTGTCTTTGCGACCCACGCGATGAACATCGGCATCCACAGGATGTGCATGGAAAGACTGCTCGAAACAGCATAGCCGATGGGATGAAACGGCCACCAGAGGAAGCGGGTGCGGAGTGTCAGGAGGAACAGCGTCACGCCCGCGCCAAAGGCCATGGCGATGGGAGCGAAGGGATCGGCAGGGGAAGGCGAACTCAACCAACTGTCGAGGCGTGAATACGCTTCCTGACCGAAGTAAGGACCATCGGACTGAAGGTGGCCGAAGCCGTGGTTGTACCCGATATGCAGCATGCTCCAGAGGCCGGAGACCGCACCCGCAAAAACCGCCAGGAGAATTGCCGAGAGCACCACCCATTGTGACAGCTTCTCCCGGCTCCCGATCTCAAGCCCTTCCAACTCATGGGGCATCGGGTGACTGCGATACGCCCGGGTCATCCACCAGAACATGCTGAACATCGTGAGGTTTCCCTGTCCCAGGGCCCGGGAGCCCAAGCTTGTCACCAGCATCTGGTCGGGCCCGCTGGAGTGGAGATCATGGGCGGGAACACCCATCTCACCCCGCATCCGCGTGACGCCGACTGACAAACCGAGGAAGAGCGTGAAGTAGGCAATTGCCACCAAAACGCTCATCCCGCCATGTACGGCAAACGTGATGAGTCCTGCAAGACCGAAAAGTGCGCCGAAGACAGCCCCTTGCACGGTGGAGTCCCCGCCCGCGCCGCCATGGAAGGCTTTTCGCACGACTTCCACGAGGTAGCGCCGCGCCATCCAGGTCGCGAAGATCGCGATGCCCAAGTAGGCCCCGAAGGACTGTTGTTGAACGTAGGGGAACCGCGGCAACGCCTGCCAACCCAACAAAGCCCCAAGGATGTTCTCGATCTTCCAGACCCAGAAGAAGACCCAGCAGGACAGAAGGAAATCCGACGGCAGCATGAAACCCAACCCGATGGCGAAGGGATAGAAGGCGATCGGCATGTAGCCGAAGGCGCTGAGAATCCGGCTGTCCCGAACGGGCAACAGCTCATGGGCGGTTGTCGCGAGGCAGGGCACTGCCGGATTGAGCACGTGGAACCCGTTGAGAAGGTCGATGCACGCAGCGATGCCAAACCCCCACCAGAAAAGCGGCACCCGCACAAACTTCAGTTCCACCACCTGCTCCGGAACGGCAAGGAGAGGGTAGCTGAGTTTCTCATTCTCCGTCCAGCGCGGACGGAGAATCAGGTTGAGGGAGGTCATCGTGACCCCCATCATGAGAATGAAACCGATCCACCAGAGCGCGGGACGCATCCACGTCAGTAGCGTGTTGACTGAGTAGAGGTCAGAACCGCTCTCCCAGAATCCGCGGAGGACTCCTTTGTCGGTCACGATAAGATGGCGCGGAATATGCGGGAGCAGGTGGGCTTCCCATTTGTTTTCCGGGCTTGCATAGTGGAACCCGTGGCTCATCACCGGCACCAGCACCTCGATCTGATCGTGTCCGGCAAGGGAACTGGCTACGCTGACCATCACGTAAACCGTCAGCAACTCCGCACGGCTGAAGGCCCAGTGTGGCTTCCACTTCTTGAGCAGGGCATTAGCCAGGGTCACAATGAGCAGTGTGAAGACGGAGGTGAAGTAGAGGGACGCCATCGTCGGCTGCCCGCCTTCCCTCACCAGTTCGGAGTATTGGACCCAGTAGGCGTTGGGAGGGATAAGGAGGAGGCCAAGCAGAAGCGCGCGAGGGGCGCGGAACTTGCCTTCCCGTGTTTCCGCGGCCGGGATGTGCTGAGGATACTTCTCCGGTGGAATGTTTTCGATGTCCATGATTCCCCAGTATCGGTAGCAGGTCTGGACCAACGCGCGAAGACTTGCCATCCCGATCGCTTTTCCCCCCAATCGCAAGAACTACCTCACGGTTGAGAGGCTTCCTCGAATGCGACTCACAAGCTCTGCCGGACGGATAATAACCGGAGTCTCCGTTTTTGAGAAGTAGTGACGGGCATTGAACGTGACGAGGAAATGGCAATCGTTGAGGATAGCCGACACCAGCAGCGGGAGGTCTTCTTCCCTTGCCCATCCTGCGTAGGGAAACAGTTCGGCAGCCGAGGGGTCGGGCACAATGGTAAGACTGGTTTGCATGAGCAAGCGAAAGATCGCCAACGCATGGGGTAGTTTGGAGGTCAGATTGCGCTCAGCTTCATCACAGGCTTGTGAGGAGGTGATTCCGATGAGAAGAGTGGACTCGCAGCCCTTCACCAGGGCGCGGCTGGCGCCAGTTTGCGATGCCGAACTTGCTATCAGGACGTCTGCATCGAAGAACAGCTTGGGGACTCGGATCTCATCGTTTAGTCCCATACCGTTCCTCGTAGACCTGGCGGCGGACGTCATCCAATCCTTTCAGCAAGTCCTTCACAGTCAGCCCGGCCGCTTTGCGCTGGGCTTCGATTTCCCCGACAAGGTCGTCTGTTCGTGACGGTCCGGGGGTGAGAACCATGCACCGCCCCATGTCAAACACCGTCACTTCCGTGCCCGGCTTGAGACCATATTTGCGCCGCAGACGAGCTGGGAATTTGAGCGATCCTTGTTCGTCAACAGTGAGACACGCCTCTGCCATTCTGCAATACCTCCAATTATTGTTCCGCGTGCGCTATTATAGCATGGCGTTTCCACGAATCCCATACAGTAATCCTGGAAGCGCTACTCTCTCACCACCGCCACATAATCCAACCCCACCCCATCCCCCAGGTTCGTCATCCGCGAGACTGGCGCATCAACGACAGGCTTCCTCGGATGTGCATCAACAGGTTGGCAGGGCGGATTATAGTCGGTGCATCTGTCGTCGGGAAGTAATGTCTCGTATTGAAGGTGACCAGATAGTCACATTTCTGGTGGACGGCAACCGCCAAATGTGGAAGATCGTCGGGACTGGCCCATCCACGGCATGAATCCATCTGGTCCTCGGTTGGGTCCGCGACTACTGCTACCGCGGTTCCCATGAGAGACCGAAAATCGTCGAGTGCCCTCGGTATCTTCTTGGAGAGATTCCGTTCAGCCTCATCGTAAGCCGTCTCCGACGTGATTCCGACCAGCAACGTTGACCCGCACGCTCTGAGAAGCGCATGGCCCGCGCCGGTTGAGGAAGCCGAGCCAGCGATAATGACATCAGCGTCAAAATACAGCTTCGGAACGTGGATTTCACCGCTTGGTTCCATAGCGTTCCTGGTAGACCTGACGACGTATTTCGCCCATATCCTTCAGGAGGTCTTTGACGGTCAAGCCTGCGGCTTTTCGCTCGGACTCTATTTTCTTCGCGAGTTCCGTGACCCGAGATGCTCCAGGCGTGACAAGCAGAAAGCGATCAAAATCCATGACGGTGAGTTTTGCGCCAGCCGTCAGACCGTATTTCCGTCTCAAACGGGCGGGTAGCTTGAAGGTTCCTTCCTCGGTCATGGTCAAGCAAACATCAGCCATCCTTCAATTCCTCCTTTCTGTGCGTTTCGACGGTGGAATTATAGCATGAACGTCGTTACTACCCCAATGCATTCCTATCTCCTCACGACCGCAACATAATCCAACCCCACCCCATCCCCCAGGTTCGTCAGTCGCAGGCGATACTTACCGGCAGTGAGATGGACCGGCGCCCCGCCACCTGCGGCGAGGAAAGCCCAGTTGTCCTCCGACGTGCAGAAGCCACCGGTCGGTGGGAGCGCCATGTCGTCAAAGGCGGCGCCGGGAGATTTTCCGTCAATGGTCAGTGAGCGGCGCGGGTTCACGCCGCCGGAGCAGTAGCGAAGATAGACGACGTAATCGCCTTCTTCACCGATGGGAATCTCCCATTCGAGCCAGTGGCCCTTCGTGGCATCCCAATAGGTTATCATCTTCCCCCGATTGCCGAGGCGATCGTAGATGCGAACCTGATCGAGTCCCTGGGCGGCGAAGTCTTCCGCCTCAACCAGGACAACTCGTTCCGGGTCGGCGTTGGCTAACTCTGCGGGAGCAGTCGAAAGGGTTGCCGAGGCGCGGGCCTGTTTCCCGGCTTTGTCTTTGAGGGTAACCGTCACTTTGTGCGCACCGGGGGACGCGAAGCGATGCTCCACCGCTTCGCCTGCGGCGGTAGCGCCGTCGTCGAACGTCCACTTGCAGGAGGCGATACCTCCTTGCGCGTCGGAGACGCCCGCCTTCAGCTTGAAGACGGTCTCACCCGGACCGAGGGAACGCGCGCCCTCGATCCGCACTTCTGGAGTCGTCCGACACAGACCCATGCTGTAAATGGTGTGGTGCGTCCAGCGCAGATGAGCGATGGACCCGATGCCATCCTTGAACGCGGCGCGCATGGCGCGCATGGCGATGTCGGCGAATTGCGGATTCCCTGCGAGGCGGTAGGCGAAGAAGAGAATCTCGGAGGTCATGTCGTTATTCGCGGTGTAGCCCTTCATGTTGGGACAGGAGGTGTAGCGGAAGCCGTTGGCTTCCTCCACCCACAACTCTTTCACCGCCTGCTTTGCTCCGCCGATGATCGCCTGAGCGACTCGCGGATCGGAGACTTCCCGGTAGTATTCCTCGAGTCCATTGGCGAGAACGCCCAACATGAAGTTCGCCTCGCCGCGATGTCGCGGGAAGTCGAGGCAGTGGCCGGGAACCATCTGCCGATGCCAGCCGCCGCCTGGCGTCTGTCGCTCGAGGGTGCGCTCGACGATGATGCGGGCGGCGTTGAGGTGGAAGGGGTCCCCAGTGGCGCGATATGCAGCCAGGGTGAGCAGCAGATTCCAACCGTTATCGCGACAGTTGCTGAAATCATAGTTGTTAAGGTAGGCGCCGTTGTAGTGGTCCGCCACGAGCGCAGCGTCCTCGGCTGCGGTTGGATCGCCGCTCAGGAAATACCAGTCGCAGAATCCTTCCGTCCAGGTGTGACTCGGGGTAAAGCCCCCGCCGGGGATGCCGTCGCCCTCATATTGCTCCTTGAAGTAGCCGCCGGTGTGGCCCATCGCATGAACCCACTCGCCACCTCTCCGCGGCCCGTAGTGGCAGGTGTCCACATCAATTGCGTGCCTCGCCGCCTTCTCCCCCAGGAAATACCACTTGCGGTCGGCAGTCCGGATGAACTGCATCAGGAACGCGTGGTGATGGTCATACTCGCCGTTTGCCCAGTTGACTTTCCGCTCGCCGAACTGGTCGCCGAAGTTGAGCATGCCGTAGTCGCGGCTGCGCTCGCGGTTGGACACGTAGCCCTGATACACCTTCTCACACACCTGCTCGTATTCCGGTGAACGTCCCGCGGTCGCGGGTAGCACCTCGCCAAAGACGCCTGTGCTGCAATAGCGGTCGGGAGTGCATGTGGCGATAAGCGGCTCCTGAAAAGCTTGCGCCATCTGCTTCCCGTTATTGCGAGGAGTGGAGCGACGAAGCAATCCCCCTTGGTCTTGCTCTGACGTCGGAGGGGATTGCTTCGTCGCTCCACTCCTCGCAATGACACTTGGATGAAAGTAGAACATCAACTCATGCTGCTTCTGCACCCCGCGTCGGACTTTGTACTTGCCGTCCATCAGGTAGAAGAACCACTTGATCTCATCCAGCTTGCTGCACTTGTCGTAAGTGCCCTCGGGAACGTCGGGGCAGAGGTCAATGTTCAGACCTTCCGAGTTGACTTGCAGTCCTTTCGGATACAGTTGCCGGAAATCACGTACAGCAGTGGTGAGTCCCCAGTTGCCTTTGCTGACATCAACCCATCCATCGGAACGGTCGGTCTTTGTCCCGGCAGGAGGAGCGGGTGTCATCTGGTAGGAATCGTCGCGAAGTTGACGAAGGGAAAGGTCGCCCTGCCCGGTCGTTTCTCGGCCGTTGCCAAGTCCAACGGTCCAATCGCCGCGTCGCTGCTCCGACAGAGGAATGTTGAGCTTGATGCTCTCGAAGTTTGCGAACTCCGCGCCCTCCCAATCATTCCCCCAGGTGGTGTAGACACGCACGAAGGGCGAACCGGCGTAGAACACGAAGCGGTTGATGTAAGCGAAGAACCGCTCATTCCCCTTGGAGACATGATGACCGGTGACCTTCACGACAATCCGCACCGGTCCAGCCTCCTCAACCTCAATGGACTCCGGCGGATTGTTGGACGTGAAGACCGATCCCCTGGAATCCGTTACCTGCACACCCATCATCCCGTCGCCGGAGAGGCTTTCATCCTCCGAATACTTGCCGTCCGAATTGGCATCGAACCAGAGATGTGACGGGAAGCCTGATTGCTTTGCATCGAAACGTGCTTGCAGTGGCCCGGTGGAAACGGTCAGCGCATCGCCTTCAAGAGAGTGCTCGAGAGGGGTGGGAACGGCACGGCGACCGTTCCCTACGCTGGTGCCGTATGCGAGAGTGTAGGTCGCTGTCTGCTTCGCTTGGACCGTGGTCATGAATGAAATCAGCAACCATTTCACGCTGCCGTCCTGCCACCGCGCTGTCGTCTTCGGTTGGACAACGACTTCCTTCATTCGCGCGTCGAGCAGTCGGACGTGTGCTGCGTCACCCAGCTCGCCTTTGGCAAACGGGACACCGGAGGAAATGGGGAACGCAGTCAGTGGGAAGTCGTAGGGGTTCTCAACTTTCAGAGGAATTCGTTCGTTCTTCGCCTTCCCTGCGAACGGCTTGGGCGACTGTAATGTGTAGGTAGAATCTTTGCTGACGACAGTCTGTCCGTCCGGACTCGAGGCAACGATACGGAAGTGGTAGCTCACGCCCTTCTTCAGACCGGAAAGATATATTCGATGGTTGGCTACGGATTGCTCTTCCTTCAGCTTCGCCCCATAGCTCGTCGTCGTCCCATACTCTATGGTGCATGCAGTCGGCCAAGTAGTGGTCCACGTGAGGCGCAACGACTCCCCACCATCATTTTTCACGTATCCCGCCCCAATGTTGCTCATAACGAACTTCCGCCCACGCACCGGCGGCTTCTTTGCCAGGAGCAGGATATCTTCCGTGATGTGATTGCCGCTTCCGCCCGTGCGGAAGGTCAGCTTCTCGCCTCCCTTGAATTGCACTGGCTGGCTGAGGAAATGGATGCGCTGGCGGTTGTCATCCTCCTTCGCTACAAACTGTCCGACCCTCTTCCCGTCGATCTGCAACTCGTAGGCTTCACGTCCACCGCTATCATAGACCACAATCGCCGGATAGAACTTGCCTGCTTTCGGAACGATGACCGCGATGCCGCCGCTGCCATAGACCGCCGGCCAGCGGTACTCGGTATCGTAGTACGCGAACCCCTTCAGTTCTCCGCCGACGCTGGAGATGGCGACGTTCGCGGGATCGGCTTGCAGTTTCCATACGAGGTCCAGCCCTTCAGTCGTCCCGAAGTGATCATCCGCCGTAATGTCGTCCAGCATCATCGTTCTCTTGCGCTCGGAGTTCTGCGGACCGTTCGCCTGTACCCAGCCGGTGCTATCGGCGGAAGCATGAGGTTCGCGCGTCTCCGACAAAACCGTGAATCGTAACACTGAGCGACCGTTCTCCTGTTTGATCCCTCCATCGTGGCAGAGGTAAAGGATGCCGTTGAGCAGTGCAACACGCGGGGAAGACGAGGCCACGTTCTGACCATCGGGAGCAAACGCGGTTACTCCCGCTGCGCCCTGGTTGTGCGCCAGCATCACTTCGCATCCCATGTCGGTGCGACCGGTCTTCGGGTCATTGTCCGAGTCGAGATAGAGGATGAGGCTGGAGTTCTTGAAGGTGTACGGTCCCGCAAAATGAAACGCCCACAGCCAGCGGTCCTTCGCCACGTTGCCGAAGTCCACGCGAACGATGTCGAGTGCAGGGAGCTTTGCTGACGCGGGGAACTTACCGAGGGTTTCCAGCCTCTCCGCGAAGTTGCTGTCGGTGCCAAGTTGCTCCTCGATGGCGTCAGGCAGGCCGTCGCGGTCGGCGTCCTGGGCCTGAGATGCAACAGGGAGATGCGATAGCAAGGCGGTGGTCAAGAGCAACAAGAGCAGCAAACGGATATGGAAGAAACTGCGAGTTCCCATCGGCTCCTCCCTCGTGGTAAAGCACGTGTCCAAGGTGAAAGCAAGCTCGACAGGAAGAGCCCGGGGCCGTTTTAACCTGCCGACGTCGTTTGCATGGCAGCCGTGCTATCCTGTGAGCTTCATGTAATTGAAGAATTCCCTCTTGGCTTTGTCGAGGGATTTCAGACGTGGCTTGCGTGAGAGACGAATGTCGAGACTCATGGCCACGGTATTCAGCAGCGCAGCAGCTTCCTCACGTCGGATCTGGATTTCGCGCGGAATCATCTGGTGTTGCTCTATGAGTTTGAGGAGCTTCTCGGCGAAAGCGGAGTTCAATTCGTTCGCAGACACAAATTCCGCATCGAAGACAAACCCAGAGGAGTGATCAACGACGAGAACGAGATACGGGTAGTAAGGTCGCTCACCTTTACTCTCCCGGACTCCGCCGGGAGACAAAGAAAAGTCCATCTCAAGGATGCCATCCGTGGAGCCAGCGGTCTCAACGATTCGCTGCAAGCGATCAAAGTCGATTGGTTCAGGGTCAACACTCGTTGGTACATAGGGCGCGGGCGCCCTCCACGCATCGCTCCACTCGACACTTCCCTCAACCTTTCTGGGAACCCGAATCAGAAACTGCCCTCGTTGTGGCGGGTCCAGCAGGTGGGGGTCCTCTCTGAAGCGTGGTGCAACCTGAACAGACTGTCGCAGGGCGATGATCAGGAATCGGGCTTCTTTACCCGTAACAAACCACGGACAGTAACACGGTCGATACCCGCGGAAGAGCGGCCAGGCGTGACGCCCTCGGAACTTCAAGCTCAGTTGTTTGATAGTTTCGAGGTCGGGCTTCTCCAATCGTTCGCGGTCCTCAAAAGAAGCCATCAGACACTTCTGCAAAGTGAGCGCTTCCACAGGCTCCTCAGGTATTTCACCTGACTGCATTTGCAGGTATCCAGCCAGCCCTTCGCTGCCCTGGTACACTCCGAGGGCAAAGTGCTCCCCTCCCGCGCCCATGATGCAACAGTACCCGATCTCGCCGCTTACAGGATCCTCGACACCGAACAAATCAGCGTCGTACATCCAGTCCCAGCATCCCAGTTCCTTGAAGTCCTGGGCTGCCTCATACAAATCCTTCCACTCTCCCATAGAGGGAGGCAATTCCTGTTCGTTCATCTGAATCCTTCTCGTAAATAAGTTTTCACGTCTCAACAAGAACCGAGTATTCTCAGGTGGCGGTCAGTTTCAGTGTCGCTATCGTGTGTTCCTACTACCGAGGGCACGGTGCACCGGCCCCAACAGCGCCTCGGCAATCAGAGCGTGCCCTTCCGGCCACGGATGGTTGCCGTCCGGGATGAGGTCAAGTCCATCGGGGCGACCAACGGACACCTCGAACAGGTGGAAGCATACACAGGCGACCGAGTAATCTTGGAGCGATTATGGAGACCCAATGACTCTACCTCTCGTTTGAGTGATACGCGTACCTCAGCGAACGAGACGCTCATTGCAGCAGGTTCGGTAAGAGGCGGTATCCTCTAACCGCCGACAGAAGGTTGGCTGTTGCGAGGAAACAGGAAGGCGGTGTTGGAGGGAACAACCCAGGCTTAACTGGAGTAAGCCGCAAGTTCCAAACTCACCTTTCGCCCAGCCCGAGCCTCCAATGTGATAAGCGTCTCCAGGCTAAACTTCTCCCATTTTCCGTGCAACAGGTCGGAAACCCTCGACTGAGCAATACCAAGCCGACGTGCCGCCTCAACCTGGGTGAGTTTAATTGATGCGATATAGCTTCTGAGGTCGTTCAGCAAGTCAGAGCGCATCTGGAGAATCGCGGCCTCAGAGGGCTCAAAACCCAGATCGGCGAAGACATTGCCGCTTGATTCTACAACGGGCTCCTTCATGCAAGGCATTATAACATGGAGGGATCGCATTTCCCATTCGTCGATGATCGACCTTGTGAGAGCGTTTGGCGCGACCTACTGCAACGCCTTCCTCACCACCTCAAACAATGCCTCCGCAATCAACGCATGTCCCTCCGGCCATGGATGGTTGCCGTCCGGGATAAGGCTCAGACCCTCGGGTCGTGTGGTGAACAGATCGAACAGGTCAACCAGCGGGATCTTCTGCTGCCTGGCGACCTGACGCGCTGCCTCGGCATACCGGCGAAGCATGTAGTTGATGTCCTCGTGCTTCGCCTGCGAATACTCACCCATGTTGGAGTAGGGGTAGGCGCGAGTCATCGGAGTAGGCGTGCAGAGAAGTACTTTCGCTTTTGCCTGTCTGCACCGGAGGAGTATCTCGTTGAGATTGGCTCGATACTCATCGAGCAAGACGCGTGGCTCGGTCCGGGCGACCGGGCCGCCGTCAATCATGGCCGCGTCGTTGACGCCGAACGTGACGATGACGAGCTGCGGGTCCTCGGCGAGAACGTCGCGTTCCATGCGCGCCAGGGCGTCGCGGGTGTTGCTGCCGCCCACACCGGCATTGACGACACGAGCGTTCACTCCCTTCTCTTTCAGCCGGCCCTCAAGCAGATGGCGAAAGGTCTGGTACTCGGTCACACCCGGCCGTGCACCGAGGGTCACCGAGTCGCCAAAGGCAACGATGGTTCCCGGCTTGGGTCGTCCTTTCGCCTCTTCGACCCAGGCGCGGTTGAAACGGGCAAGCCCGATATTCGAACCCGCTGCGGAGGTTTCCCACCAGACTACCACGATGGTTCCATCTTTCGCCTGCGCCGCCGAGGGATAGCAGGCCGTTCGGAAGGAGAGTTCGCCTTTCGCGTCTGCCGTTGGCTCGGTAAGGGTTCGTGGCGGTGACCAGGTTTTGCACTCATCAGTACTGAGGGAGGCGACGAGGGGAAAACGGTTGGAGGCGCTGTTGTCCCACACGCGGAGGACGGATTTGTCTTTGAGGCGGAGGAGGCAACTGGGGGAGTTGAAGCCTTGGAACCGACTGGGTTTCGGATCTTCCCAGGTGAGACCCCCATCGTGACTTCGAGTCTCGTAAGGTCGCGACGTGGAGGTCCGGGCGATCATGAACAGGTCGCCGTTCTTCAGTTGCACCAACGCCGGTTCGTCCGCACCCATCGGAGACTCAGCGACATGCACGTCGCCACCGGGAGCCCAGGTCTTACCTTCGTCATGCGACAACAGAACTCCGGCCCGCGCATTCATCGTTCCTTCTTCTCCGGCGGCGTGACCTTCTTCTGCCGGAATGTCCCAGGAGTAGCCCATCACGAGAGTACCATCCTTCAGCCGCAGGGGGACATGAACTTTGCCGGAGGTGTACTTGTGCGGCATGGTTATTCGAGTCGCGGACGACCACGTGGCTCCGCCATCTTCGCTCGTCGAGGCATACGTCTCACTCTTGGAGAAAGGCGGCCATGGAGCGGGGACGAAGGTCGCGTAGACAGTCAGCCGTTTCCCGGCGGACAGGACATTCGGGTCGGCGATGTAGCCGTCCCGAGGGCACTTCATGACTTCCACGGGTTTCGACCAGGTCTTCCCGGCGTCTTTCGTGCCGGCGATCCGGATGGACTTGAGCTCAACCACAAAGGCGCAGAAG
>JACQGJ010000453.1 GCA_016199605.1 Armatimonadota bacterium
GGCGCAGCACCAAGTCGAGTTGCTGGTTTGGGTTGCTCCCAGTGTGGCTGCGGTGATGTATGCAGTGTGTAATGACGGTGTGATCGGGCGCTGTGGGGTTGGCGAGACGTGGGTATTTCTTGTGAGAGGTGACGCCGGCCTTTTATACCAACTTCTTCCATTGCGGATCGTCATCAGCATAAGCAAAGCCCTCGGGTCCGTCACTACTCCTCGGCTTCCTCCGGGACACACGAGCCATCCAACCCGGGGCGGAAGAACTCCCGGTGATGGGGGAAGGACTCATCGACACCGTCCGACAGTTTCTTCGCCATGACGAGCAGATTCAGAACCTCATCTTTCAGGTCAGGCATCGACTCATACACGATCTTGTAAGCGGACATGGACCTCATGAGGGACTCGCTGGCGACTTTGGCGCTGCCCGTCGCGTCACTCCTTCGGTGGTCTTCAGGCGAGGGCTCCTCCTTGCCGTTTGAGCGGTTGAGGCTTGTGACGGCTCGGCGAACCTTTACCGGGATCAAGGTGTGGTACCAGGCGATAGCCTCATAGCTGTCTCGCAGTCTCTCAAGCTGGCCGACTACCCGGTCTTGGGGAAGACTCTCCACCATCTCCAAAGCCTCCTCGGTGTCTTCCAGCAGTCCCTCATGCAGGCGCTTCAGGAAGGCCTTGGCTGCCTGCATGTAATGGTGTGATTCCACTACCAACGGATGGTTGTCGCCTCGATCGTCGAGAACACACTCTTCTCCCTCAGGAAACTCCTCTGACTCCTCCTGGTCGATTCCTTCTTCCTCAGCTATCTCCAGGAGCAACCCCAGGGCTTCCTCAAAATTCCTGCGGACGTCCTCAAGGACCACTTCCCAGTCGTCGGGGTCGCGGCCCTCGCGTAGATGCTCCGCCCGTCTCTCTCGCTCCGACTCGTAGAGGAAACAGAGGTGGGTGGACGGACATCGTTCGCACCAGCGATCACAGTAGTTGTAGATCCCGGGAACATGATTGGGACTGGGCGCTTGGCGCCGTTTGTCTCGAGGCATGGTTGCTTCTCCGTTGAAGGCTGACTAATACCGAAGAGGCGTGGCTCCATACAAGTTCGACTCGTAGCAGGCTTCGACCAAAGCCATCGTTTTGTAGGCGTCCTCGACACCGGTTGGAAGGGAGTCCTCCTCGCCGGCGACAAACCGCTGCAAACTCGACATGGTGCCAATGAAAGCCTCGGGAAACCAGCGCCCCAGGAGAGTCACCGACTCCCAGTCCCCGCCCTCGGTCACGACCTCAAGCTCGTCCGGCTCACCGACCGGATAGTTGAGCAGCAACCCCAGTTTCGCCACCGCTGCTCCCTTGACTCCCTCCACGCGAACCTGTGCCGCCTGATGACGCGGGCCGAAGGCGAAGTTGTGATTGAGGGACAGACAGCATCGGACCGTATCGCCATAGTCGAGGATGGCACTGGTCTTGGTGCTTTTCAATTCGGGGTAGTTGGGATGTGCGACAGTTCGGGCGTAGACCCCCTTTGGTTCTCCAAGGAAAGATCGGATCCAGTCGAGGTAGTGAATGGAGTGGACCTGGATCTCAACCCGGTCCAGCTTCTTCAGAAAGTCGAACAACTCCCACGGAGTTCGCAGGTTGAGGCGTACTTCCACGTCCGTGATCGTTCCGATCAGCCCGCGGTCGATAGCGTCTTTTAACGCCAGCATCATTGGGCTGAATCGCAACTGGAAGTTTACTGCTGCGCACAGGGACTTCTCGCGGCATACCTGTCGGATAGCCCGGGCATCGTTCAGGTCCTTGCCCATCGGTTTCTGCATCAACACGATGGAACCCGGGCGCATCTGTTCGAGGATTCCCAAGAGGTTCTCCGGTGGCACCGCGACATCGAACACGACGGCTTCGGCTGCCAGGGCCTCTCCTATAGAACCGAACACTTGCGCGATGGACCACTTCTCGGCGGTGGCACGACTTCGGCTTTCTTCGAGGTCGAAGACCCCCTCGACTCGGAATCCTGCCTTTGCGTACGCGGGCAGATGCGCATCGTTAACGATGCCTCCCGTTCCGAGGATCACAATCGGCAGGGGCTTCAAAGGCAACGGGTAAGTCTGGTTGAGGTCAGCAATGGCTAAGGAATCGCTGCCGGTTTCCATGCTGATTGGGGCTGTTGACATTGTTCTGGAAGTGACTCCTCCCGAAGGGGGAAATGGACAAGGAACCCGGTAGCGGCCTCTGAGGCGTTCCTACGCGTTGGGCCCTTCGGTCTCGAGGACTGCGACAACGAGGTCTTCGATGGACTGTGTTTGGTCTTCCGTCAGGTCGTGGAAATGGACGCCGCAACTGCCCGACTCGTGATCCGCCCAGACAACGGCCCCAAGAAGGTTAAGCGGATCGTCGGATCCGCCGCGATGGATGAGGATGCCGACCTCGGAGCCGACGGCAAAGGGATGGTCGATGTGGAACTGCATCCCTCCCCCTCCGAGGCTGATATCGACCACTCGGCACTCCAGAGGCTCTGCCTCCGGAGAATCAGCGGAACTCACGGAGGCCTGCAGACTCACGTTCGCCCGGACATAGGAGCGCCGGTCTGCAGCGCTTGCAACGATCGGACGCTCGGCAACGGGTCTCCCGGACGAGTTTTCCTCCCGCCAGCGCGAACGTTCCGTTTCAAGTGTGGATAACAAGGCTTGCATCGCTGAGAGAGTGAAAGGCTTGTGCGTGAAGACGGCCCCCAGGTGCTCCCCGGCGATGCGTTCCCGCTCACCGCCGTGGCCGGTTATCAGCACAATGCCCACATGAGCATCAAGAGCGCGGAAATGCCGCAGTGCCTCCATGCCATCCATGCGCGGCATCGCAATATCCAACAGGATCAGATCACAGGACTGCTCGCGAAACTTCTCGACTCCTTCCAGTCCGTCCTGTGCCGTGCGCACTTCGTATCCGCGCAGTTTCAGTATCTCAGAGAGCAACTGCCGGATCATGGGCTCATCGTCAACAATTAAGGCAGAGAGATGTGCGGACAATATAGGGCCATCCTTTCCTCATCGCGCCGTGTTCAACCCTCCCACCAGAGTCATGTCAGGGGGAAAGTCCTTCGGTGTGGAAGAAGGCGCTCTTGAGCCTTTCTGTGTTGCTGAATCCCTACCCGGCCCGTTACTTTATCATTTTGCCGTCAGAGATGCAACGTATGACCGCGAGCTCAACCGGCTGTCTCAGCGCGATCGAGGTCCATCTTGGCTTCTTGCTGCTGGCGCGTCGGGTGAATTCCCCCGCAGTCTCGTCGGCAGCCGCAGGA
>JACQGJ010000454.1 GCA_016199605.1 Armatimonadota bacterium
GGATTAGTCCTGGTGCGTTCTTTGGAGGCTTCGTTCTCGTACAGGCAGTGATCTTCCTGAAGGTGGTGGGCTTGCTCTTGATGCAGCGCATGGGCATCACCAAAGCAGGGAAGTAGACGGGCGAGGGAGTTGGAGGGATAAAGTTTGGCTGCTGGCGCAGAGCATGTAGCAGAACAGGTGGCAGAACACGGGGCGGAGCACGCCGGCCATAGCACGTCGGTTTTTGCTCACGAACCGGGCACATGGGTTCATCCTATCGCCAAAGCCGTGCATCTTCCTGACTACATCGTTGTTTCCTGGGTTGTCATTCTTGCTCTCTCCCTTTTCGCCTTCTTCGCCACCCGACGGCGGTCGTTGGTTCCGGGCAAGCTGCAAGGCATGGCGGAGCTTATCGTTGACGGTCTTAACAATTACCTGAAGTCGATCATGGGGGAGGAGGGACCGAAGTACGCTCCCTTGATCAGCAGCCTTTTTCTCTATATCCTGTGCATCAACATGATCGGGCTGATTCCCGGGTTGGTTTCTCCGTCGGCAAATCCAAACACAACCGTGTCTTTGGCGATCCTGACTTTTCTCTCCGTTCAAACCATTGCGATTGTGAAAACCGGACCGGTCGCGTACCTCAAGCACCTGTGTGGCGAACCTCTTTGGCTGGCTCCGCTGGCCTTGCCGATTCATATCATCGGCGAGTTGGCGAAACCCCTTTCACTGTCGATCCGTTTGCTGGGCAACATTTTCGGAGAAGACATGGTCATCGTGCAGTTGGTCGGAATGGGCGTCTTGATCATGGGCTTTGTACACTTTCCCATACCGGTGCAGCTTCCCTTGATGTTCTTCGGACTCTTTACGAGTTTTGTTCAGGCGCTCGTGTTCTCGACTCTGGCAGCGATTTACATCTCGCTGTTCATCGCACACCATGGCGATCACCACGAGGCGCACAGTCCACATCATTAAAACCAAACTACTTACGGAAGGAGGCATCACTCATGGCATACTTGGCAGCATTGGCGTTAGCCGTTGGCTTCGGATTGCCCGTCGCGGTTCTCAGTGCCGCCCTTGCACAGGGAAAGGCCGCAAGCGCCGCCCTTGAGGGCATCGCACGTCAGCCGGAGGCCGCCGGTCAGATTCAGACCGCCATGATCATCGGTCTGGCTCTGATTGAGTCGCTGGTCATCTACGCCCTGCTCATGTTCTTTATGTTGCAGGGAAAACTGCCCACCATTGACCAGGTGGTCCAGGTCGCACAGGCGGCAGTGAAATAGAGGGGCCTCAGGCTCCCTTCTGTAAGTCATTTGTCCATGGTTGATGGTTAGAGATCCCGTCTCCCTCCCAGCCCTTCCCTGCCTCGGGGAGGGCCGGGTGAGAGAGGACCGTCTGCCAAAAGGTAAGGTGTCGGAGGCACCGGGTGAACACGATGGCGATCATCAATGATTTGCTGGCGCAGTTGAATATCAAGGGCAACGAGTTGCTCATTCAGGCGGTCGGGTTCGTGGTGCTGGCGTTTGTCCTGACCAAGTTTCTCTTCCGGCCCATCAACAAAATCCTTGAAGAACGAGCGAAGAGTATCCAGGGGAAACTGGAGGAGGCCGAGCAGAAGCGCCAGGAAATGGTGACCATGCGCGATGAGTACGAGAAACGAATCGCCAATATCGAGGCAGAAGCTCGCGAGCGGCTGCAGGAAGCGATGCGCGAAGCTCAGTCCGCCCGCGAGAAACTCCTTGACGAGACGAGAGAACAGGCAGAGCGACTCTTGGAGCGCGGACGAGAAGAAATCCAGCGTGAGAAAGACAAAGCTCTGGTTGAGATCCGTGACCAGGTGGCTGATCTCGCGGTGCTTGTCGCCGGTCAGATCATCGAGAAGTCGCTGGACGAGACTTCGCACCGGGCGCTCATCGACGACATTCTGAACAAGGTACACGTGAATTAGCAGCATGGTTGATAGCAGAGCAGCGAAACGATATAGCCATGCCCTGTTCGCCCTCGCTTTGGGGGCGCAGGCTATGGACGCGATTGAGCAGGACTTGCGTCAAGTCGGTGAAGCGGTGACCCAGACCCCGGAGTTCCTGCTGGTCATGCAGCAGCCAAGAATTCATCAAGACGCGAAGAAAGCAATCGTGCGAAGCGCCTTTGAGGGGCGGGTGTCTCCCACGGTGCTGAATTTCCTGTGCCTTCTCGTAGACAGGAAGCGAGTTTCGTTGATCGAGGCGATTCTCGCGGATTTCACCGAGCGGGTCCGTGCATGGCGGAATCAGGCTATCGCCGAGGTCACCACGGCAATCCCGATCACGGACGCAGAGAGGCAGATGTTCGTTGTACGACTCGGACAGATTACAGGGAAAACGGTCCAGTTGACCACACGCGTCGATCCCTCGATCATCGGGGGCGCTCGAGTTCACATCGGGGGGAAGATGATCGACGGTACGGTAGCCACTCACCTCGAACGGATTCGCGAGAGGTTCAAGCAAGTAAGGGTTACATGACTGGAGTGGCGGAGTAAGGGGGTTAGGAGACCAAGCCACTCTTTCCTCGCTGCTCCAAGACTCCACTATCCCAGTACCCCAATTTCTTCGAGAGGTTTTTACAGATGGCAGTTCAACCGGCGGAGATCACATCGGTTCTGAAAAACGAGTTGGCGAATTACCAGAAAGACCTCCACATGGTGGATGTCGGGACCGTGCTGGAAGTCGGCGACGGCATTGCCCGAGTCTACGGTCTCGAGGGAGCCATGGCGGGTGAGGTGCTGGAATTCGCCAACGGAGTTCGCGGGGTCGTTCTGAACCTCGAGGAGGACAACGTCGGCGTCGTGCTGATGGGTTCCGACGTTGGGATCGCCGAGGGTGACCTCGTCAAGACGACGGGGCGCATCATCGACGTTCCGGTAGGTAAGGCGCTGTTAGGACGAGTGGTCAACGCGTTGGGCGACCCGATCGACGGCAAAGGACCCATCGTCACCGACGGCCGTCGTCTCATCGAGGTGAAGGCGCCGGGGGTCGTTCTCCGTCAGTCAGTGAAGGAGCCGCTCCAGACCGGGCTGAAGATGATCGATGCGGCCATTCCCATCGGTCGGGGCCAGCGAGAGCTCATCATCGGCGACCGCCAGACGGGCAAGAC
>JACQGJ010000440.1 GCA_016199605.1 Armatimonadota bacterium
GCCGTGTTGGCCCACGAGGAATTGAAGGACATCCGAGAGGCGGGGAACGCCTGGGTCTTCTGCTCCTCCAACCCCAAAACCTGGGAGTTCCTCGATGGCGTCTTCGGTGAGCTTGCGGAGCAGTTCCCCAATTCACGTTACTTCCACATCGGGGCAGATGAATTCGAGGATGGTTTCGGGAAGTGTCCTCAGTGCCAGGCGCGTGTAAACGAGATAGGCCTCGGCGGATTGTACGCGGAGCATCTCAATAAACTTAACCAAATCTGCAAGAAACATGGTCGCTCCATGCTGTTCTGGCCGTCGCACGGAGCGTCGTCGCCCGACATCTCTTACCTGACGCTGAAGAACAAGGACAAAATGGAACGTGACTGCATCCCGACGGAATGGATCTATCACGGTCCGCCAACCTATCCGGAAATCAAGCAGTATCAGGACGCGGGGTTCAGGGACGTGTGGACTTCGCCCGCAGTGGTCTGCTACTCGATCATCTATCCCGATTACCGGACAACCTATCGCGGCATCCGAGGTTTCCTGCGAGCAGGGCGAGAGCAAGGTGTGAAAGGAACCTGCACGACGACGTGGGAATGGATGTACGGAGCTCTCTTCGAGAACAGTTGGCTCGGTATGATCTACGCGTGCGAATGCGGATGGTCGCTGGGGCGGACTTCGTCCGGCGAATACAACCGCCGCTTCGCGCAACATTGGTTAGGCATCACTTCGCCGGATGCGGCGGACCACATTGCAGACACAATTGCCGAGCCGTGGCCGTCGTCGGGGGACGGGGCGATCTGCCGCAGTGGAGTGCTGGTGCGGGATTTGTTCTGGTCAGATCCCCGACGGGTCCGGCGACAGTTCGTGATGAAGGATGGACTCAAGCCGGAACACTCCAAGGGCATCACGGAGGCCGCACAAGCAGCCCTCGACCGCCTCGCCGGACTCAGGACTGCGGCTCAGCGCAACCAACGGATGTTGGACGCGACACAACTGGCTTTCCTTATGTATCGTCACGCGGGGGAGAAGCTCGCCCTCATGGATGGGGCCACCGAGCAATACAGCCAAGCATCTCGTGCCAGCGCGGGTGAGGCTTCCGCAACTCTCAATTCCATCAGTGACAAGTTGAAACAACTTGCGGCGGAATGCGACGGGTTCACTGAAGTCTATGGTCGGGCTGTCCAGGAGTGCGGCGCGTACAAAGGCGATCTCGACCGTCTAATGAAACTCAAGGAGAGCTACATCGCCCTTGCGACCGAATTATCCAGCCTCGGCGACCAAGTGAAGACTGGCAAGGTTGACCGCTTGCCTCCCGGCGCAAAGTACGGATTCGACTCGGGGCGCTACATCAAAATCGGCGCATGGCAACCGAGCCAGATGAATGAAGACAGTTGTGAGATTCGCCTGGACATCACGCCGCAACTGAAGAAGGCGGGACCGATTACGGTTGAGTGGGAATACACCGCAGGTGCGCACGGAGTCACATTGCTGTCCACTACCTTGCTTGCCGACGGGAAACCCGTGGTTAATGATGAACATGGCGGCTGGACAGGATCAGGCAGTCACGACAACGCCTACCTCCTCGATCTCAAAGAGTATGACCCCAAAGCGAAATACGAAGTCGTGGGGCACATGAAGTCGAGTGGCGGGACCGATACGAATGGCAATGTGTGGTTGATTGTGGGCGAGGGAGGAAGTTGATGGAGTATCAGCGCTTTGGATTCCAGGGCAGGACAGAATAGTATATGGCGAAGTAGTGACAGACACTTCCAGCTAAGACGAACAGATGCCAGATGGCATGGTTGTAAGGCAGCTTTTTCCACGCATAGAATATGACACCTGCACTGTAGGCAAGGCCTCCAGCGACGAGCCATCCGATTCCTCCCGCGGGGATCGTCGCCAACATGGGTTTGGCGGCAATGAGTACCAGCCAGCCCATTAAGAGATACAAGACGGTCGAGACGGTTTCAAACTTTCCCACGAAGTAAATCTTGAACAGCACTCCCACAAGGGCAAATCCCCACAGCACTCCAAACAAGGACCATCCCCAGCCGCCGCGCAAATTGACCAGTGCAAACGGAGTGAAGCTCCCTGCAATCAGCAGATAGATGCAACAATGGTCGAGGGTCTTAAAGACATGTTTCAGTCGGGGTGTGCGAAAGCTATGGTAGAGGGTGGAGACGACGTACATTGCAGCCAGAGTGCCCCCATAAACACTGCAGCCCACAATGTGCCACGCGGTACCTTTCAGGCATGCAAGAGCAACCAGGACAACAAGTCCTGCGACACTTAACACAGCCCCGACGCCGTGGGTAACGCTGTTCGCCAGTTCCTCATGCGCGGAATCGGCTTTTCCGTGGGGCGCCATTTCAGGTCCAATCCGATGCGTCAAACGCGTGACTCTCTCACAAGAAAATCGAGTCCTCAACCTCACCGAGTATGCCTCCTACACCCAGAACCCATACGTCACTTTCCCCGTGATGAGTCCATACAGCGTCCATAGACTCCCCGTCATGAACTCGCCCAGCACCAGTCCCATCGCTAACGGGATCGCGATGGCACGGATGGACCGGAAGCCGCTGTATCGAAGCAGGCAGAACTTGGTGAACCACGCCAGCATCAACGGCATCCACAGGCAGTTCATGGACCAACTCGTGCTGACCGCGTAGCCGACGGGGTGAAACGGAAAGTTGGGCAGGTGTAGGTACAGGGAGTTCAAGAGCAGCGTCACCAGGAACCCGAATCCATAGGAGGCCATCATGTTGTGGTCTGGAGGTCGCGGGGCATTGAACCAGTACGCAAGCTCGTTGTACGGTTCGGAACCGAAAGCCACCACTGCGGACTGGCTGATCTTGCTGCTGATTCCGTACTTGTAGTAGCAGTAAAGCTGGGCCCAGAAAGCGGCCAAGGTCCCCACGGTTCCTGCCAGCATCAAAGCCCACCAGAGGCGCCTCCGTGACATGCGAGTGATCTCCGCGATGCGAATCCCCTCCGCCTGGATTGGCTGGGCATGACCTCGGTAGGCGCGGTTGAACCAGAAAAAGAGCTTGGCGACCGTCTGGCTTTCCAGATTCCAGAGGGGAGAAACGCTGGCTTTCCCGGTGCCCAGACTCCATGCCAACATCTGGTCCGGTCCGGCGTGGTGCAAGTCATGAGCCGGAGGACCGAGCGCTGCCCGGATACGAGTCACCGCAAGGGAGAGGGCGAAGTAAATGATGAAGAACGTGATGGCGATGAACACGTTCATCCCCATCCTGCAGGCGAACGCAATCAGAAACACCGTTCCGCCAAGGAAACCCAGCAAAGCCCATCGGTAGGGAATCGGTTCATCCTTATCGCTGATCTGGCTGGGGCGGCCCAAAGCGCACTTCCCCACTTCCTTCAGGTAACCCCGCGCCATCCAGAGGGCGCACAACGCAATGCCGAGGTAGGCCCCCGAGGCTTGCTGACGGAGAAAGGGGAACTCCGGGAACCGGGTCCACCCGAACTGGCTGGCGATGACCAACTGTACACGGCTGAATACGAAGAAAAACCAACAGGAAAACAGCAGATCCAACGGTAGCAGCAGGCCCAGCCCGATCGCGAAGGGGTAAAAGGACAACCTGGTCCCCATCAACGCGGTCCACGGCTGATCCGTCCACAGGCTGTTCATGAAACCGTCGAAGTGAACCACGCGCACCTTGATCAGCGGAAGAAAAGGATACAGGGTGTTAAACCCATTCACCAGGTCCACGAACGCAGCCACACTGAAGCCAATCCAGAACCACGAGTTTTGAAAGAAACTTCCGAGGTTGCCGGTCAGTTCAAGAGGGATCTGGACCAGCGGGTAACTCAGCTTCTCTGCGTCCGTCCACCGCTTTCTGAGCAGGCAGTTGGCGCACAGAAACCAGAGCAGCATGACCACGATGAAAGAGCACCAGGCCAGCACCGGGCGCAGCCAGGGGCCGTAGTTCTGAGGGAGGTAGAGGGAGGTTCCACCTTCGTAGGCGCCCTTCAAAGCCAAAGGGTCTTTGACGCTGAGCCACTTGGGAAGGTAGTCGAAGAACAGGTTCTTGTAGTTGTTTTCCGGGCTGGCAAAATGATAGGGGTAGCTAAGCTGAGGCGCCAGGACTTGAATCGTGTCGTGTCCGGCCAAGGCCGAGGCAAGCACCAGCATCACGTACACAACCAACAACTCCGACCGTGACAACGCCCAGCTTTCCCTGAGACGCCGGAGAAGGCAGTTGATCCCCATCAAGACCATGAGGATAAAGACCACGTTGAAGAAGAGCGACACGGTCGTTGGGTGCGCCTGGTAGCGAACGATCTCCATCTCGCAAATCCAGTAGGCGTTGGGAGGAATCAGCAGTATACCCAACAGAAGGGAGCGCCAGGTCACTCCGCAGGTTTCTTTCCGCGCAACGGGTTGAGTTGGTTTTTCCTCAGTTGTGACCAACGGGCAAGCCTCCACTCCCTGCCATCGCAGGGATGAATAGGGCAGACGGCGAAAGATTCTAACCGAAGAACGAGTTTCCGTCCAGCTTCGGTGACAGTTTCTGGAATTGTATCATAGGAGTTGAGAGACCCCTGCGAGTTTATCTCGCCGGTGAATGAGATTGACGGGCTAAA
>JACQGJ010000427.1 GCA_016199605.1 Armatimonadota bacterium
AATGGTGTACAAAATAACCTAATTGCATAAACGTAGACGCGGTGCTAAGATGCGACTCTGCCGCGTCGCCGACACAACAGTTGTCAGGCGAGACGCATTCCGTCGGAGAAGCGTCACCAGAACCGTGGCTGGGAAGAATACTCGTCACCGTTGAAAACACGCCATTCGTTTGAAGTGACGGTGACGAGTATAGATGCCCCACTAAACCCGAGGGTTCTGTGGAAGTCAGTGCATGAGGCCCTGCTCCTTGAGAGGACGAGGCGTCTTGCAGGACACAACAGAAGGAAGGGATTTCGTAGAGGCCGACAAACTACAAGCACATTCAATTCATCCCGCAGGGGCTGTGAGTTGGGTGTGCTTTTTTGCTCTTGGGCCGTGTCAGTCGCCGTGTCTGACGCGATTGGTTCGCTGGCCCCAACTGCGTACGCGTGATCTGTTCCGTTCAGACACTGAGGCTGCAAGCTGTCTCTGCCTTGTGGGCTATACTCGTTAAGGTTGAAAATCCACATTTCCCCCTCGCCCTGCCCTCTCCCCAGCGGGGGAGAGGGCGCGAACCCGTAGGGTTCGAGGGGTGAGGGGGCATCTTCTCCCTTAACGAGTATAATCCATGTCGGTGCATAAGCAACCGAACGTCGTGAGACCCACAGAGATCTGTGCGCGCCAGGTGAATCTTTCCGATCTCGGGGGCGATGTGAAACGCAATAAAGTGAAGGCCACTAATCCTCATCCAACTTCGAGGAAATCCTCCGCAGTCCAAGAGATCAGCATTGCGGCCAAGTCCGACGACATCATCAAGGCAGCGAAAACGACGCTCAGGAAAATGCCCGTACGCGTCAACACGCGGTCCAGTGAAACACAGTCATTGATAAAGGACCGGTCGGGCTCGCCATCTGTCAAGCTTACCGAGCGGGAGAGAAACGTCCTTCAGACCATCAGCGAGCGGGGGACCATTTCGGCAACGGCAAGTTCTCTCAACCTCAGCCCAAGAACGGTTCAGACCCACCTCGCAAACGTGAGGCATAAGACGAGCCTCAGCACGACGGTGGAGATCGTGGCTTGGGCATGGCGACAAGGTCTCATCACATGATGCCTGCGTGGCCATGACGGTAACGAGGTCGTGCGGTCTACCCGTCAGGGGGTTCAGCACGGCCAGTCCACGACGGGCCCCGGGATTCGGTTTCCGGGAGTCTTGTCGCAACGCATAGTGGACAAATCAGGAACAATCAGGGCACGCTTCTCGAAGGGCGATTCGATTGCTGAATGGTCCAAGGGCGGCGCATTGCCCCAGGCTCGACAGGCAAAATGATGGAATCAGCAAAACCAAGTCCAGGCCAAACCCAATGGTACGCCTTATACACCGACGTGCGGCAGGAGCGTAACGTCGAGCGCAGTCTTCTCAATCGGGGCATTGAGGTTTACCTCCCAAGGATGAGCGACACAGGGACCCTCGGGGCTCAGACGAGAAATCCCTCGCCCGGCCCGCGCACCGAGGCTCGTCCCATCAAACGGTTGCTCTTCCCCCGATACGTGTTCACGCGGTGCAATGTCGTCAAGGCAACGTACCTCGCGGTCAAGAAGACTATTGGAGTCAAGTACTTCGTCGGTTACGATGGCGCACCCACCCCGATCCCCGAAGAGCAGATTGACTCAATCCGCATTCTGCTGGGAGGACGCGAGCATGTCTCCCTGCATCCCGCCCTGCAGGTAGGGAGGCAAGTGCGAGTGTTGCGAGGACATTTCCGTGGGGCCTTGGGACACCTTGTCGAGATCTCCCGCAACCATCACCGACTGGTGGTCAACCTCGACATGTTGTCCTCCTCGATAGCAGTCAATATCGAAGCGTCGGATGTCGAGCCGTACTGATACAACAATGATCTTCCAAGACCTCTATCGTGACTATCTCGATTCGCTCCGGTCGCCGGGAGACCGTCCGCACTGGGACGTGGTGGTGTTGACGGCCGCCCACGCCCAGCAGGCCGAGTCCTTCCAACTCCAGCTCGATCAGAGGCGAGAGGCGGACCTGCTGCCGCAACACACGCAGTTCACAGTGATTGCCGATCGCGACTCGCAATCGTCTCGGGATGGAATTCGGCCAGGTCGTGCGATTCGCAGGGGCAGCGGTGGCGCGACCTTGCAGGTCCTCGCGCACCTGGCGAGGAAGTATAGGGAAAAGACACCCAGTCAGGTTCAACTGACTCGGGACGCGGCCCACGCCCCTCGGCCCTCGCCCTCTGGCGGCTCTTTCCAAGGGCGTCGCATTCTGGTCATTCATTCCGGTGGAGACAGTCAGCGTCTCCCCCATGCCTCGATCCTGGGGAAGGTATTCGCGACGCTCCCGCGGGAGTTGCCCGGCGGGAGGCTTTCCTCGATCTTTGATGAGTTCCTGATCGCTCTCAGTGGTCTTCCCCACCGCATGCGCGAGGGTGTCGTGATTGTGTCCGGGGATGTCTTGCCTGTCCTTGACGCCGCTTTGATAAGCCTCCCCACGGATGGAATCGCCGACCTAACTTTGCCTGCCCCAGTCGGAACCGGCACACGCCACGGGGTCGTTCTCGCGGACGCCGCAACGGGTCAGGTTCGTCGCTTCCTGCACAAAGCTTCTGTCGAGGAACTCCAAAAGGCGGGTGTGGTGGACTCGGAAGGTTGCGTTCCGATCGACTCGGGTATCGTGTGGCTTGGGCCGACGTTCGCCTCACAGCTTTCGGAGATTGCCTTTGCCGATGGGAGATCGAGGGAGAATCCCCTGCCGCGCCAGACTTCCTTGTGGGACGTGACCCTGAATTTCTACGGAGACTTCCTGGGTTGTCTCGGGACGGAAACAGATCGGGATAGTTACTTGATGAGCGACAGCGACGGACCGAGGACCGAGGCGCTTCTGGAAGTACGCTCCCGGCTCTGGGATCAACTGCACGACACGTCCTTCCATGCTTGTCACGCCCGCGGCGGACGATTCATCCATTTCGGTTCCACTGCCGAATACCGGGACACGCTCTTACGGGAAGCTGGCATGAACGGCATGGAGCCTGGCGATAGACAACTGGGTTGGACTCGCCACGCTCACAGCTTCGGCGCTCCCAACCAGAGCTGCTGCTCCTTCAACACGTTCCAGTCGTCCGATTTCAGGTCCGCCGCGGGTTGCCTCCTGGGCGACTCGTCCATCAACTGTGGGGGCCAGGCGGAGGAAGGAGCCGTGGTTCTCGGAGTGGACCTGGGAAATTCGGAACCTGACTTCAAGTTGCATGTCCCCGCCGATACAGTCCTGCAGGTGACGCCTGTGGTCAAACCCCACGGCGCCTTCGTCGCTCGACTATTCGGCGTCCATGACAATCCCAAGCTGACTTGCCGAGACCCGCAGGCGACACTGCTCAACCGTCCCTGGCAGGACTGGTTCGACTTGATGCCGAGCCTCGCCGAGACTTGTTGGGAGGCGGACGACGATAAACGAGCCCTGTGGAACGCTCGGCTCTTCCCGGTCAAACCCTCCATCCCCGAGGCGATCGAGGCCACTCTCTTGCTGTGCCAGGCGCTGGAGTATACAGTGAAGGGTCGTGCGAGTCGCGAGCAGGGGGGTCCGGAGCAATGGTCGCAGCAACTAAGGTCGTGGCGCGAGGCACAGCGTCTCTCTCTCCGCGAAAGCTACGAGAAGGCCGATCCCGTGGCGCTTCTGCAGCAACGCGAGGCCGTGGGCGCCTCGGTGCGAGGTCGTCGGTTCCTTGAAGCTGTAAAGAGCGCTGCCTCTGCTGAAGAATGCGAGGGAAGCCTGGGGACCGAGGCCGCGCAGGTTCACGCCGCGGCGGAGGCCGCGGCGACGATGCTTCACAGCCACCCCGAGCACAGTCTGCGCGTTCACGGATTTCAATGTCTCTCGCGTGCGCTCCGCAAGGACGCGCCAAAGCTGGCAGGGCAACATGAAGCGCGCGCCTTCGCCGAGCTCGCCGAGTGGGTACAAACGAAGGATGAGGGCGGAGGGATGAAGGATGCAGGCAGAAAACAGCAGGTCCGTCTTTTTCATCCTTCATCCTTCATAACTCATCCTTTGTTTCGGGTCCGCGTCGCGGCTCCCGTTCGTATCGACTTCGGCGGAGGCTGGTCTGACACGCCGCCCTTCAGCCTGGAGCAAGGCGGAGTCGTTCTCAACGCTGCCGTCACGCACAACGGAGTTCGCCCCGTAGTTGCAGAGGTGTTTCGGAGTCAAGAGCCAACCCTCCTCCTGGAAAGCCGTGATCTCGGTGTGACGCAGCGAATCACCTCGACGGACGACCTGCTCGACTATCAGGATCCAGCCGACCCCCTCAGCCTGCACAAAGCGGCGCTTGTGTTCGCTTTGGGGATGGAGCGTGGCGCGAAGGGACTCGCCTCCGGAACAGAAAGACGATGCCAACTCCGCGAGTTGGACCGCCAACTCTGCGAGTTGGAGCTTCCCGCGCTGCGTCTTGTCACCGACATCGACGTCCCCAAAGGTTCCGGGCTCGGAGTCAGCAGCATCGCCTGCGGCGCTCTGCTCCGCGCTCTGCATGTCTTCTTCGGGGAAACTGTTACCGATGAGAAGCTGTTCGATGAAGTGTTGTCCGTAGAGCAGATGCTTACAACGGGCGGCGGCTGGCAGGATCAAGTCGGGGGACTGGCACCCGGCATCAAGCTGATCAGCAGCCAGCCGGGCGTGCCGCAACACCTGCAAGTCGAATCGGTTCACCTTCCCGAAGAACTACGGGAAGAGCTCGCCAGCCGAATGCTCCTGATATACACTGGCCAACGTCGTCTTGCCAGAGACCTCTTGCGGAAAATCATGGGACGATACATGGCGAATGACCCCGAAGCGACGCAGATTCTCAAGGACCTGCGGATCATCGCCCGGGACATGGCAGCTTCCCTTAGGGAGGGAGACCTCGACTCTTTCGGTCAGCTTCTGACCCGTCACTGGAACCTGAACAAAGCCCTCGACCCGGGCTCTGCCACTTCGCAGATCAACGGAATCTTCGACCGCCTTCAGCCTTGGATGAGCGGCGGCAAAATGTGCGGCGCCGGCGGTGGCGGCTTCATGGTCGTCCTCGCCCGGGATGCCGAAGGCGCTGAGCGGATCCGCAAACTGCTCGCAAGCGAGAAACTGCTGTCACAGGAACGAGGCCAGACCTCCGCGTCCCTCTCGGGTTCGGTATCCGACTGGACCTGGGAGTTGGAGG
>JACQGJ010000413.1 GCA_016199605.1 Armatimonadota bacterium
GGTGTAGTCCGTGCCATCGGTGGCCGTCCCGGTCCGAGTGAACGGAACCGTCACGTTCTTCCCGGAGATTGCGGACAGTTGCGCCGTGAGCGGCATGGTCCCGCTCTCACCGGCACTGGTCTGGCCCGCAGACGTGAACTGAACGGTCGGCGCCGGGTCGTCGTCGGTAATCGTCGCCGTATGGACCGTGGTCGCGCCCTTCGAGGCGTTTGTGGGCGTGCCCATCGTGAGGATCACCGTCTCGTCGTCTTCGTCCAGAGAGTCTGGCGTTATGGTAATCGTTGCCGTCCCCGTCAATTGTCCCGCGGGGATGGTGATTGTGCCAGTGATCGTGTAGTCTGTGCCCCCGCCCGTCGCCGTGCCGCTTACCGTGAACGGAACGGTGACGTCCGCTGTGTGAACAGCGGACAATTGCGCCGTCACCGTTATCGTTCCGCTCTCACCCGCGCTGGACTGGCTGGCTGAGGTGAAGGCCACCGTCTTCGCGCCCGGCGGCGCCTCGTCCATGTACCAACTGTCAAGCCCAAAGCAATAGGCGTTCTCTGAGGTGATGGTCAGCGAAGTAATGCCGAGGAAAGAGTTGTCGAAGTATATCCTCTCGACGCCATCGCCTGGGCCGCAGCCCAGGTTTTTGTCGCGGCCCCAGTCTGACGATGGCAGCAACACCGGGCTGCCGCCGCTCGGGGTGACGTACGAGCGCTCATTGCCACTTGCAGCACCCCCGCCGGTCTGCGTGTTAGAGGTCTCGTCCATGTACGTGATGTCAAAGGTCCCGCCCCCGATCTTCGTGACCACGACCGAGGTGACTGTGCCGCCACCCCCGGCTGACATATGAACGTGGAACACGCTGTTGTTGGTGCCGCAGCCGGCGATATCCTCGTAGTAGTTGCCGACACAGCCGTCGCCGCCAACGAAATCAACCCTGAAACCGTTTTCCTCGTAGTAGTCAACATTGTTGTAAAGGGCATTATCCGTTGTGGTGACGCTGCCGCCACCCGACAAGTACGCCGTGCCGCCGGTGAAGTCAATGACGACCGCAAGGGCTGGAGCTGTCATTCCGAGAACTGACGCCACGACAGCCAGCATCGGTAACATCAGCCTCACTTGCTTCTCAAGGGAATCCTTCCTACCTGCAAAACTTCTCGACATTATCTTCCTCCTTATTTTCTGCCTTTCGGCTTCACGATATGCGGGACCGGCAACGGGAAGTCGCCGCTCCCATCATCAATGCCAAACAAACCCAACTTGACTTTCTCATTTCACTGCTCCTCCTGATGCGTTAGTTTGCTTCCGTGCGACCTCTGTCGCCGTCTCGCGGTCATCCCCATATTGTCGCAGCCGCTGTCTCAGCGTTTCCCTGGAAACGCCAAGCACTCGGGCGGCTTGGGTCCTGTTGCCGTGGACGTGCTCCAAGACATCAAGAATGTGCTCCCGTTCCACTTCCTGCAGCGTGGAGATCGGAGCAATCCGGTCCATGAATGGTTTCCGGTCAAAGCCGGAAGGGGGATATGAACGCGTGTGGCTCTCTGCCATGCCCCATCTCCCTTTCGGTCGGGTCACACGGACGGAATACGCGTCCCAAGTGGAGGAGAAACAGGTGTTGAGGACAGAACGCCTGCGTAACTCGCTTCCTCCGTTCTGGGTTGTAACAAGGTTATTGCCACAAACGGGGGAAAGGAGAGGAGCTGACGTAAACCCCTGCAATGTGAGGGTCTTCGCCGATTGAGGCGGGTCCACCCCCGTGCAGTACTGCCCAGAAGTCTGGCAGTGTCGCCCAGAAACTGGGCGGGGGGAGGTAACGAGAGGGAGCCTCGTCTGACTTACTTTGCCGGAGACAGGTCGTCTTCGGCGGAGGGCTGTTGCTTCAGTCTTGCGCGCAAAGTCTCGCGGGAAATGCCGAGCAGCGTCGCGGCTCGGGTCCGGTTCCCACCCATGATCTCGATGGCTTTAATGATATGGCGACGTTCGGCTTCTTTGAGCGTGGGAAACCGGGTGACCTCCTCAGGAGATCCCGGCAATTCCAGGCCGTGGAGAAAATCAGGGGTCAAACTACTTCCGTCGCAGAGAAGCATCGCTCTCTCGATGACATTCAGGAGTTGACGGACGTTGCCGGGCCATGAACAACACAGGAGCATGGCTTCTGCGTCAGGATGCAAACGTTGAACGTTCCGACTAAACTCCCGGTTAAATCTGTCGATGAAAGAGCTGGTGAGAAGACGAATGTCGTTTCCCCTATCCCGCAAGGGAGGCAGCCGAATCGGGACAACATTGAGACGGAAATAGAGATCGCTTCGAAACAGACCCCCATGGACAGCTTGCTCGAGGTCGCGGTTGGTCGCCGCCACGACCCGCACGTTGGCAGAAAGCGGCTGGGAAGCCCCAACCCTTCGGTAGGTGTGGTCTTCCAGGAAGTCGAGCAGTTTGGGTTGCAGGTGTAGGGGCAGAGAGCCGATCTCATCCAGGAACAGCGTGCCTCCTTCTGCCTGTTCCACGAGACCGACTCGTTTCCCTGGAGAGTCGGTGTAGGCGCCCGGCTCTGCGCCGTACAACTCCACCTCGATCAAGCTATCGGGGAGTCCGGAGCAGTTCACCTGCTGGAACGGCTTGTGTGCGCGTGGACTCAACTCGTGCAGCGCTCGGGCCAAAAGCCCCTTGCCCGTGCCCGTCTCCCCCAGGATGAGAGCGGTAACCTGCGGCAAAGCCGCTACCTTTGTCATGAGGTCAAGGGCCTCCCGGAAAGTGGAATCCTCTCCGATGAGGTAGTCCGGCTGACCACCGCCTTCACTTTCAGCTTGCCGCCGCCGCAGGACGCTATAGAGGCATGTCTCGTTCAAGACTCTTCGCACGGCTGCCGTGAGCTCCTCGCCGCTGAACGGTTTCGTCAGGAAGTCCTGCAC